>JALOBY010000026.1 GCA_023228045.1 Endomicrobiales bacterium
ATTTTGATGGGCGCGCCGGGGGCAGGCAAAGGAACACAGGCAAAAAAACTTTCCTCAAAATATAATCTTGCCCATATATCAACCGGTGATATGTTTCGCGAGGCATCGCAAAGTGGCAGTGAGCTTGGCAAAAAGCTTCAGGAATATATGTCTGCTGGTAAACTTGTGCCGGATCAACTTGTAATTGAAATTGTTGAACAGCGCCTTTCAAAGGCCGACTGTACCAATGGTTTTTTGCTGGATGGGTTTCCAAGAACACTTGCTCAGGCAAAGGCTTTAGACGAGGCACTAAATAAAAGCGGCAGAAAAATTGATAAAGTAATTGCCTTGATAGTTGAAGAAGAAGAAGTTGTAAAGCGTTTGTCCAACAGAAGGGTTTGTGTAGCTTGCGGCGCAACATATAATACCGCTGGGGACATGCCTAAAGTAGCCGATACTTGTGATGCTTGCGGCGGCAAAGTGATACAGCGTGCCGATGATAATGCCGGCACAATTAGAAACAGGTTAAAAATTTATAATGAACAAACAACTCCTTTAATTGAATATTACAGCTCGTGTAAAATATTAGACCAAATAAACGGCACACGGCCGGTAGAAGAAGTTTTTAAAGACACCTGCGATGCTGTCTCAAAGTAATTTTCTGGCAAAACAAGTTCTTATAGATTTAAAGTCCAAAGATGATTTAGCAAATTTAAGGGTTGCGGCAAGGGCCGTGGCAAGTGTATTAAAAACGCTCTCTGAAAACATAAAGCCGGGTATCTCAACCAAAGATCTGGATGATATTGCGTTTAAAGAAATAAAGGCACTTGGAATGAAACCGGCCTTCCTTGGATACCGCGGGTATCCCGCAACAGCGTGCGTGTCAATAAACGATGAGTTAGTGCATGGAATACCTAGTGCAAAGCGTTTATTGGCCAAGGGTGATATAGTTAGTATAGATCTCGGAACAATATATAATGGTTTTTATGGTGATGCGGCTATAACCGTTCCTGTCGGTAAAATTTCTTCGCAGGCGCAAAAACTATTAGAAGTTGGTTCCTTAGCGCTTGAACATGCAATTGAAAATGTAAAGCCGGGCAATCGATTAGGCGATGTTTGTGCGGCAATACAAATGGTTATTGAAAAAAATGATTTCTCCGTAGTGCGCGATTATGTGGGTCATGGAATAGGCAGAGCGCTTCACGAAGAGCCTGCAATTCCAAACTTTGGAAGGTCTGGTAGTGGTCCTCGGCTTTTACCGGGAATGGTTTTGGCAATTGAGCCCATGTTAAATATGGGAGACTGGCGCGTAAAAACGCTCAACGATGGCTGGACAGTGGTAACGCAAGATGGTTCGTTGTGCGCTCATTTTGAGCACACGGTGGCGCTAACAGAAGATGGTTGTGAAGTTCTTACGAGAATATAATATGACAAAAGAAGATAAGATACTTGTGGCAGGTAAAATTTTAGAGGCCTTACCCAATGCAATGTTTAAAGTTGAAATAGAGGGTGGGCATGTTATTCTTGCGCATATTTGCGGCAAAATGCGTATGAATTATATAAAGATACTTCCGGGTGACAAAGTTAAAGTTGAACTATCTCCGTATGATCTTACCCGTGGAAGAATAACCTACAGAGAAAAATAATAGAGGAAGTTTATGAAAGTAAGAGCGTCGGTAAAAAAGATTTGTCAAAAATGTAAAGTTATTAAACGCAAAGGTGTTGTGCGTGTTGTTTGCGAAGAGCCAAGGCACAAGCAGCGTCAGGGATAGATTAAATATAACTAATAAAGCCAGCCCAAGGCTGGCCCCGCCTTTGGCGGTGGAGGAATTAAATGGCTCGTGTTGCTGGTATTGATTTACCAAAAGGTAAAAGAGTGGATGTTGCATTAAGGTACATATACGGTATTGGTCAAACATTAGCGGATATTATTATTGCCGAATCTGGTATAGATCCGGCCAAACGCGTGAAAGATCTTTCAGAGGAAGAAGTAAATAAACTTAGTACAATAATCAGCAAAACTTATAAAGTTGAAGGTGATTTGCGCAGGGAGATACAAGCTAATATTCGCCGTCTTATGGACATAGGTTCTTATAGAGGTTTCCGCCATAGAAGAAGTTTGCCGGTAAGAGGCCAGCGCACAAAAACAAATGGTAGAACAAGGCGTGGCAAGAGAAAAACAGTTGGCGCTAAATCTGCACAGGCGGCAAAACCTGTTACTGATACTAAGTAGTGTCCGATAGTTGATAAAATTTTGGAGGAAATTGTAATGGCAGAAGAAAAAAAAGTTGTGCGTGTTCGTGGTAAAAAGAAAATACGTTTTGTAGGCGGTATAGCAAAAGCGTATATTAAGTCGTCATTTAACAATACAATAATAAGTATTACAGATGATAAAGGCAATGTAATTTCTTGGGCTTCTGCTGGTGGAAGTGGTTTTAAGGGTACTAAAAAAGGCACCCCATTTGCCGCGCAAATGACTGCCTCGGCCTGTGCGAAAAAAGCTGTTGAGGCCGGAGTTAAACAGGTTGTGGTTTTGGTAAACGGACCAGGCCCTGGAAGAGAAACTGCCATAAGAGGGTTGCAGGCAGCAAATCTTTCTATAACGGCAATAAAAGATATAACACCTGTGCCGCATAATGGTTGTCGTCCGCCAAAGCCAAGAAGAGTTTAATTAAAATAAATACTAACACCCGCCTCAATGGTGGGACCGCCTTTGGCGGGGAGGACTTAGAATAATGTCTCGTTATCTCGGATCAGTTTGTAAATTATGTCGTAGAGAAAGGGAAAAACTTTTTCTTAAAGGTGAACGGTGTTTCGGTAAGTGTACCCTTGAAACAAAAAGAGGGAAAAATTTACCAGGCCAGCATGGGGCACAAAAAAGTAAAGCAACTGAATATGCAAGGCACTTAAGGGAGAAGCAAAAAGCGCGTCGCCTTTATTGTCTTAGCGAAGAACAGTTTGTTCACTATTTTACTCGCGCCGAAAAAATTAAAAAAGGCCTTACCGGTGACAATCTTTTCAAACTTTTAGAGTTGCGCCTTGACAATGTTGTTTGCAGATTGGGGCTTGTTACTTCCAGGCTTATGGCAAGACAGTTTGTTCGCCACGGAAATATTTTGGTAAATGAAAAAAGAGTTGACCTGCCTTCTTATGAAATAAAGATTGGCGACAAAATTGAGCTTAAAAGTTCAGTCAGGGAAAATGTTTTCGTAAAAAAAGCTTTAGAATCTGGCGCAAAAGCGCCTTCATGGCTCGCACTTGATGCAAAATCATTTAGCGGGTCAGTGGTTTCTATGCCAACTCCGGAAGAGTATTCTGCTAAAATAAACAGTCAGTTGATAGTTGAGTTGTACTCAAAATAATTTGTCTGGAAAATAAAAAGAGAGGTCATATAGCATGGAAACTACAGAATTAGAAAAGATACGCACCTTAACCCTAGATGAAAAAACAGCCACACAGTATTACGGTAGTTTTGTTGCTGAGCCGTTTGATAGGGGTTATGGGCAGACAGTAGGCAACGCTCTTCGCAGAGTGCTCTTGTCAAGTTTAGAAGGCGCGGCTATCACATCTGTTAAAATAAAAGGGGCATCGCATGAGTTTGCATCTCTTAAAGGTGTAAAAGAAGATGTTGCAAATATTATATTAAACCTGAAAAAAATTCGTTTAAAAATGTTTACAGATGGCCATGAAACATTAATACTTTCGGTTGATAAAGATGGTGTTGTCAAGGCAAAAGATATTGAGCCAAACTCAAATGTAGAAATTCTTACTCCTGAACAACCAATAGCAACGCTGGATTTTGGTGCAAGCATTGAAATGGAGCTTCAAGTTTCAAAGGGCAAGGGTTATGTGCTTGCCGATGAAAATAAAAGCGGTAAACAGGCGGCAGGTTCAATTGTAATAGACGCGCTTTTTTCTCCTGTTGTAAAAGTTAATTATGAAGTTGAAAACACGCGCGTGGAACAAATAACCGATTACGATAAATTGATAATACAAATATGGACAGATGGTTCTATCTCTCCGGCCGATGCGCTTGCATATTCCTCAAAGGTTTTAAGAAACACATTTTGCATCTTCACCGGCGAAAAAGCAGAAGCAGCACAGCTTACTACGCAAGAGAGCGCGACTTCCATTGAAGATAAAGCAAAGCTTGCCCTATCCATAAATGATTTAGATCTTTCAGTTCGTGCAAAAAATTGTTTAATTAGAGCGGAAATACAAACTGTTGGGGAACTGATTTCTAAAGAAGAAAAAGAGTTGCTTGCTTATAAAAATTTCGGGAAGAACTCCTTAGATGAAATAAAAACGAAACTTGAAGAACTTGGGTTTTCGTTGAAGGTAGAGGAGCAAGAAAATGATTAAGAACTACGGTGCAAGAAAACTCTCAAGAACAAGTGCTCATAGGAGATCTTTGTTAAGAAACCTTGCAACCTCACTATTTCTTCATGAAAAAATTGAAACCACTCACGCAAAAGCAAAAGAACTTTCAAAGTACAGCCAGAAACTTCTTACTTCCGCAAAGCCTGGTGACTTTAATGCCAAAAGAGCGGTTTTTGCGGAAATAAAAGATGAAGTTGTTAGAAAAAAAATATTTGATGTTTTGGTTCCCCGGTACAAAGACCGTGCTGGCGGATTAACTAAGATATTCATAGTTGGTACAAGGCGTGGCGATGCAGCTTCCGTTGCCATAATAAAACTACTTAGTTAATGGATCTATCTAAAAATGTTTAATTACCTTTTAAGTTTGTTTTCTAATGATATGGGAATTGACCTCGGTACTGCGTCGGTTCTTGTATATGTTAAGGGTCAGGGCATTGTTCTGAGAGAACCCTCGGTTGTGGCTATTGAAAAAGACACAAAAAGGGTCCTTGCTGTAGGTGAAGAAGCAAAGAGAATGCTTGGCAGAACCCCTGCTAATATAATTGCGATAAGGCCATTGCGCAATGGTGTAATTGCCGACTTTGAAATTACAGAGCAGATGATAAGATACTTCATAAAAAAAGTACACAATCGCAGAAGCTTTTTGCACCCTCGTATAGTAATTGGTGTGCCTTCAGGTATAACCGAAGTTGAGCGCAGGGCTGTACGCGAATCAGCTGAACAGGCAGGAGCGAGGCAGGTTTATTTAATTGAAGAGCCCATGGCGGCCGCAATTGGCGCGAATTTGCCAATACAAGAGCCAGAAGGCAGTATGATAGTTGATATTGGTGGCGGCACAACAGAGGTTGCGGTAATATCTCTTGGTGGTATGGTGGTTTCAAGGTCATTAGGCATTGCCGGCGATGAAATGAACGAAGCGATTGTTCAGTATCTTAGAAAAAAATATAATCTACTTATTGGTGAAAATACCTCGGAGGAAGTAAAAATTAAAATCGGTTCGGTTTTTCCGATGGTAAAAGAAACAAGCATGGAAGTAAAAGGGCGCGATCAGGTAACGGGATTGCCTAAAATTATATCTATAACTTCTGAAGAAATTCGCTCGGCGCTTGCTGAACCTATGAAAGCAATAATTGATGTAATAAAAAGCACACTTGAAGAAACTCCCGCTGAGTTATCAGCCGACTTGGTAGATAGGGGTATTGTGCTTGCGGGCGGCGGTTCTTTGTTACATGGTCTTGCAGACCTGCTTGCTCATGAAACAGAACTCCCGGTAGTTAACGCAGAGGACCCATTAACATGCGTTGTGCGCGGCACTGGTAAATATCTTGAAGAACTTGATAATATCAAGTACAGCAGAAAAAGTATAATTTAAGAACTTACTCCCGAATTAAACCTTAAAAATTATGGGGTACAACTCCCCACAGGGAAAGATGCAAAACCCTTCCACAATTCATTCTAACCCAATTAAAACCCTAATAGTACTTTTGCTAATTGGTTTTCTATTATTAGCTTCTCATCTCACAGAAAAAATAGTTGTAATGAAGAAATTTATGTTTTATGTACTTGCTCCAAGCGCTACATCTGCTTCTGTAGTTGTTAATTTTTCCACAAAGTCGTTTGAAGGTGTAAAGACAATTGTGGCGGCAAGGCAAGAAAATATAGTACTTAAAGAGATTATAAATAAACATCTTGGTTCTTGGGTTGAGCTTGACCAATTACGCCAAGAAAATGCGCGCCTTCGCGAGCTGGTGGGTTTTAAAAGTCAACTTGGGAATATGGCACTTTCCGCGCAAGTTTTATCGCGTGATTCTGACGGCTGGTTCCAATGGATTACGGTTAACAAAGGTATAAAAGATGGTGTTATAGCAGATGTTGCCGTGCTTGCAATTGCAAACGCACAGCCCTGTGTGCTTGGCAGAATTTATGAAGTTTTTGAAAACTCATCAAAAGTTATACTTATCACAAATCCTCTTTTTTCTGTTCCCGCAAAACTAAAAAATGCAAATAGAGATGCCTTAATAGAAGGTTCAAACAACGGCTTTTTGTCCGCCCGTTTTTTAAAAGATGAGTCGGTTGTTGTATCTTGCGGCGATGATGTTATAACAAGCGCGTTAAGCTCGGTGTTTCCTCAAGGGTTTAGAATAGGCACTATATCTTCCGTGCAGGAAAGTTCTGAAGAGTCAACTCTTGTTGCCTTAGTAAAGCCGGCAATAAACCTAAACACCGTGTCTGAAACAATAATTTTATTGCCAAAAGGAAATAAGTCAAAAGATTGATGTAATCATAGACGCAAAAACCTTGCAATCGGTTCTCAAACCTATTATAAAATACGGGATAACAATAGATTATTTTATTAATTGCATAGAATATTTATGAAAAAAATAATTATTTACACCATTGCTTTTTTTGTTGTAGTTTCAATTCACCTAATTATAAACACCTATCTTGCCACATTTGGCATTGCCCCAAACATTGCGCTTTTGGCGGTAATTTTTTTGGCGGTTTCTAAAGGGTCAAGGATGGGCATGTGGGCCGGCTTTTTACTTGGACTATCGTTAGATGTGCTTTTATCAGATATGTTTGGCTCACGAACTATCGCGCTTACAATAATAGGTTATAGTGCTGGTTTGCTTAGGGGTGAGTGGGACGATTCCAGTGGTTTAAATCAGGCGGTGCTTGTTCTTTTGTGCTCTTTTACGTATCTAACATTGCTTATAATTGAGTATGCAATTTTTTCAACAATCCAAGCGAATTTATTACTTAACCACATTACACTCTTACAGCCGGTTCTTAATGCGCTTATCTCACCGGCAATATTTTGGGTTTTCGGAAGATTTATAAATAATAATTAGGTTGTGATTTTTTAAATATAATCTCAAGATTAAAGCCCTGTCGTTTTGATGAACGACAGCGAAGAGATATCCTACAAGGGAAGGAATGTCCGCCCCGCTCTTATGAGCGGGCGATATTTATGTGGCAACAGGAAAGTAAGAGTGTTTATGATAACTTTGTTTTGCGCAATAAAACGCTTATTTTGTTTTTTGTGTTTGTGTTTTTTTTGCTTGCCACAAGGTTGTTTCAGCTTCAGATAATTTCCGCGAAGTACTACGCACTTGTATCAGAAAAACAGTGCTTGCATATTGTTTTAGAACGCCCTCAACGCGGCAAAATATATGATGTTAACGGCGATATACTTGCAAATAATGAAATTTCATTTGCCGCTTACTTTTACCCATTTTTTCAGCGAAATGCACCATCGCAGGAAACAATTAATAAGTTGCAAAAGATATCAAGAAAAAAGAATCTTGAAGAGATCATACAAAGAGGTTATAAAATAGGTAAGTCAGTAAAAATAGCAGGCAATCTGTCGTTTGAAGAGATGCTTCGTTACAGCGAGCAAAAGGTTGCCTTGCCGGGTTTATCGGTTGTAAAAGAATCAAGGCGCAAGTATCTTTCGGCAACTCAAAATGCACACCTAATAGGTTATGTTAACGAAATAAGCAAAGAAGAGTTAGATACCACTGCGGAAGAGTATGCCGATTACCAACCTGGCGACCTTGTTGGCAGAACAGGTATTGAACAATCGTTTGACTCGTACTTGCGTGGTAATAATGGTGGTTGGCAGGTGGAAGTTAATGCGCAGGGCAAGCAAACACGGGTGCTAAACCGTATAGACCCAGTTGCAGGTTCAGATGTTTACATTACAATAGATAATAAATTGCAAGAAGTTGCCACCCAGGCAATTGCTCAAACTGTTAGTGGGCGAGGTGCATTGGTTGCACTAGATACAAAAACAGGGGCAGTGAAAGCTTTTGTTAGCGCGCCGAGTTTTAACCCAGAGTATGTGGGTACGCCTAAATTTTCAATATATTTAACTGATGATACAAGCCCATTATTTAACAGAGCATTAAAAGGTCTTTATCCGCCAGGTTCAGCTTTTAAAATTATTTCTTTGCTTGGTGCACTTGAAAATGGGAATATATCTGTTGAAGGCACATTTTTTTGTAATGGGTCTTTAAAAGTTGGCGATAAAATTTTTCATTGCGAGGGTAAACATGGTGAAATTAGTGCTATTGGCGCAATGACCCATTCATGCAATGTGTATTTTTACAACCTTGCGCTTAAAACTGGTTCTGCTGTTTTAGAAAAATATGCCCGCTACTTTGGTTTTGGTGAAAAAACTGGGATAGATCTTTATGACGAAAAATCGGGTTTAGTGCCAGGTCGTGAGTGGAAGTTTAACAAGTTTAAAGAGCGTTGGCAAACCGGAGATACGCTTAATATGGCAATTGGGCAAGGGCAAGTGCTTTGTACACCACTACAGCTCGCGCAAATGATATCATGCGCGGCAAATAAGGGATATATTTATAGGCCTTATATTGTGCAAAGCATTAAAAATAAACAAAGCAATGAGGTTCTTTACAGCGCAACTATAGATAAACGACTTTCGGTAAAAGCAAGTGAAAAAAATTGGCAAATTTTGAACAAAGCATTAGAGTCAGTTATAAGAAATGGAACTGGCAAAGGTTGTTATTTGGGCTCAATAAGGGTCGCAGGCAAAACAGGAACATCGCAGACTTCTCATGGTACTGCTCATGCAATTTTTGTATGCTTCGCTCCGGTAGATGACCCTCAAATAGCCATTGCCGTAATTGTGGAAAATGGCGGCAGTGGAGGTACGGCGGCGGTACCTGTAGCTAGAAAAGTGCTAGAAGAGTATTTTAAAATTGTTGAAGTTAAAAAAGAAAAAGACGATAAAAAACAATAAAATGGAAATTATTAAAAAAGAAAAATCAGCTCTGAATGGTTTCATAGAAAAAATTGACTGGATTCTTATCGCAACAGTCATATTTCTTTTAGGGCTTGGTTTTTTGGGCATATATTCTGCAACTATCAGGTATGGTAACGCCGAAAAATATTTGGCAACTCAACTTGCCGCCATTGGGCTTGGTGGTTGCGTGTTGATTGTTTTTTTCGCGTTAAATTATCAGGTTTTTAAAAGAATACCATGGTTTACCTATGGTATTGCTTCTTTCCTGCTTATATCAGTACTTATTTTTGGCAATGTTGTACGAGGCACAAAGGGCTGGTTTTATCTAGGCGCGTTCTCATTTCAACCGGTTGAAATTGCAAAGATATTTTATATTCTTTCACTTGCGGCATTTTTAACAGCTTTTAAAAGGCAGGCAAAAGACCTTAGTACACTTCTTAGTGCGTTAGGCCTATTATTTGGGCAGGTAGTGCTCGTTTTACTCCAGCCAGATTTTGGTTCATCTTTGGTATTTTTTCCAATAACTATAGCGTTACTTTTTGTGTTTGGCGCGGAACTTATGTATATTTTGGCAATAATTCTTTTTGGTACAATAACTATGTGTTTGCCCTTGTTTGCAACTTTTTTTCGCTTACAACCGGAGCTTTTAGCAAAAAGTGAGTTGATAAAATTTTTTGTTGCGGCGGCAAATGGCGCGAACCAGTTGCTTATTGTGCTTGGTGTTGTGTTGGGGTTGATATTTTTGCTCTGGTGGGTTTCAAGGCAGTTAAAAACGCGTATTTCTATAATATTTCCAATAGTTTTAAGTTTGTTAATTGTTTTTGGCAGTTTTGCCTCGTTTGGTGTTCAAAAAGCTATAAAACCGTATCAGCAGAAGCGTTTAATTGTTTTTTTAAATCCGTCTATTGACCCGCTTGGTTCGGGCTACAACATTATACAATCAAAAATTGCTATAGGTTCAGGTGGCGCATTAGGCAAGGGACTATTTTCGGGCACTCAGTCTAAGCTTGGATTTTTGCCGGAACAGCACACCGACTTTATTTTTTCTGTTTTGGGTGAAGAGCTTGGGTTCTTTATAACTTTATTTGCCTTATTTGCTTATTTTTTAATTGTATGGCGCGCCCTTTTGATAGCTCGCGACGCCAGAGACATTTTTGGCTCGCTTGTTGCTGTTGGTATTGCAACAATGTTTGCCTTTTACGGCATAATAAATATGGGTATGGTAATGGGAATGATGCCTTGCACCGGATTACCGCTTTCATTTATTTCTTACGGCGGATCAAACATTGTTTCATCGCTTTGCGCCATTGGGTTATTGCTTTCAATACATATAAGAAGACACACACATTGATAAAATCTATGAAAGCTAAAATTGAAAAAATATTACCATTAGTGCAACGCCCTTCGCGTTACACCAACGGCGAGTGGAACGCTCTAAAACCAAAAGAAAATGCTGCGATAAATTATTGCTTGTGTTTCCCCGACCTATACGAAATTGGCGCATCAAATCTTGGCCTTGAAATACTTTATCACATAATAAACCAGGATGAGCAAAGTTCGGCGCAGAGGTGCTTCGCCCCGGCACAAGATTTGGAAGTAATTTTGCGTGCAGAAAAAATACCATTATTTTCACTTGAAACGCAAAACCCGCTAAATAACTTTGATGTAATAGGGTTTGGTTTGCAGTATGAATTATGCGCGAGCAATGTTTTAAATATGTTAGACCTCGCGGGTGTTCCTCTTTTTTGCTCACAAAGGAGTGAAAGCGACCCCATCATATTGGGTGGCGGGCCGGTAACTGCGAACCCAGAGCCGCTGTCAGATTTTTTTGACGCGTTTGTTTTGGGAGATGGAGAAGAGGTAATTTGCGAAATAACACAATGTTTAGTAAATGCAAAAAATAAAAAACTCACAAGAGAGCAAAAACTATTTGCTCTTTCACAAATCTCCGGTGTTTATGTGCCATCGCTTTATGAGGTTTCTTACAACGAAGACGGCACGGTTGCAAAGCTAAGCGCTATAAAAGATGGTGTGCCAAGTACCGTACTTAAGCGTTCAATAGATGTAAACAATGTGTATTTTCCGTCTAAACAGTTAGTGCCATTTGTAAACACAGTGCACAACCGTTTAAATGTAGAAATTGCGCGAGGATGCCCAAGAAGGTGCCGCTTCTGTCAGGCGGCAAAATATTATTATCCATGGCGCGTGCGTACAAAAGAAAAAGTTTTGGAGCTTGTAGATAAAGGCCTTGCGCAAACCGGTTATGAAGAAGTCGCGCTCTCATCGCTATCTTGCACCGACCACAAAGAGTTAGAAGAAATAATATCAGAAATAAACGCTCGGCACAGTTCAAAGCGAATAAGCATATCGCTGCCGTCGTTGCGGTGTGACCAATTTTCAATAAAAGTTGCAGCAGGGCTTGGTGAAGCAAAAAGAATGAACCTTACATTTGCGCCCGAGGCCGGCAGCGACCGCTTAAGAAATATAATTGGCAAAGATTTAAACGAACAGCAGATATTTGACACATTGCTAATGGCATGGGAGTGTGGTTGGCGGCAGATAAAGCTATATTTTATGACGGGCCTGCCTTTTGAAACAAAAGAAGACATAACAGCAATAGTAACGCTTGTAAATGCTGTGCGTGCCAGAGCGAGAAACTTAAATTTCACCGTAACCGTATCGCCATTTGTGCCAAAAGCCCAAACTGCATTTCAATGGGTGCCAATGGAAAAAGCAGAAACGCTAAGCGCGCATACAAAGCGCTTAAGGGCAACATTGCCGGCCGCGGTAAAGGCGCATCAGCTTGATGGGAGCATTGTGGAAGCTCTTTTAGCTCGGGGCGATAGGAGGCTTGGTCAGGTTATATTTTGCGCATGGAAGCTTGGCTGTAAATTTGACCAATGGAAAGAGTATCTAAAGTTTGATTTATGGAAAGAAGCACTAAAACAAAATAACCTCACATTAGATTTTTTCGTAAACCGCGAACGAAGCGAACATGAAATTTTGCCATGGGAACATCTTATATTTTCTTTACCAAAGGAAAAACTATTAGAGTCGTATAATGAAAGCAAAGCCATAGTCCAATCTGATGTTGCAATTAGCACGGTTGGCAGTAACCGCCCTGCAAAAATAACAACCGCTTCGCTTAATGCGCCAAAAGCATTTCCGTTTAAAACAGTGCAAAGAACACGGCTAAAGTTTGCAAGGAAAGGCAACGCCAGGTTTATTTCGCACCTTGAGCAAATTGAGTTTTTTCGCAGAGCTCTCAGGCGCACGGCTTTAAGCGTATCGTACACCCAAGGTTTTAGCCCACAGCCAAAAATTTCATTTGGCCCTGCCATATCGGTTGGTTACGAAAGCTGTAGTGAGTACATAGAAGTTGAGTTTTATAAAAGCGTAGAGCTTACAGAGTTAAAAAGTAAGGTTTCAAAAGAGTTACCCGCGGGCTATATACTTGAAAGCGCAAAAAACATACCAGTTTTTTTTCCTTCAGTTGACGCGCTTGCAAATCTTGCGGAGTATAGCATAGAATTGCCGGTGACAGAAGAAAAAATAAAAGAATTTCTACAAAGTCCCGAAATACCAATAGTAAAAGAAAAAGACGGTAAAATTATAACAATTGATGCAAAGCCGCTAATAAGGGAATTGAAAATTGATGGTAATATTGTAATAATGCAACTTAGGTTTGGCCCTAAAAAAAATATAAAGCCAGAAAAAATTATGCAAAAACTATTAGCACTTAGCGACTATGAAAGCCGCTTGTTAAAAATAACAAGAACAGCATTATATGTAGAAAAGGCAGGTGGATTATTAAGTGAGTTGTAAAAAGTTACAAAGTAAAACGCTAAATAGCGGGGGAAAAATGAAAAGAGAAATAATGGTAAACAGCAGCGTAGGTCAAACGCGCGTGGCAATAATGGAAGACGGAGTACTTTCAGATATATTTATTGAAAGGAGCGAGTCGGCAAAAATAGTTGGTAATATTTATAAAGCAAGTGTTGAAAATATTTTGCCGGGCATCTCCAGTGCTTTTTTAGATGCAGGCCTTGAAAAAAATGCCTACATATTTGTTGACGATGTAAGGGTCAATTCAAAAGAAAGAAAAATAGAAAAACTGCTAACGCGCTCTCAGGAAGTAATGATACAAATAGATAAAGAACCAATATCCACAAAAGGCCCTAAAGTAACTATGGATATTTCCCTGCCTGGCAGGAACCTTGTTTATATGCCATTTAGCTCAAACATTGGCATATCCAAAAACATATTTAAAAAAGATGAAAGGGATCGCCTGCGTTCTATAGTAATGGCCGCTCGCCCGGACGATGGCGGTTTCATTATCCGCACAGAGGCGGAAGGAGCAAGCGAAAAAGAGTTAAAGAGAGAAATAGTTTATTTGCATCGCCTATGGGGCTCAATAGGCGCGCGGTTTAACAAAGCAAAAGCGCCTGCTCTATTGCACAAAGACCTTGGCGTAACATTTCAAACCGTACGTGATTATTTAAATGAAGATGTAGAGGTCTTATTAATTGACGACGAAGAAGAACTCAAAGATGTTAAAAACTTTGTAAATATCGTCTCGCCCGAGCTTATAGAAAAAATAAAACTTTATAACGCTAAAACACCCTTATTTAAAGCATTTGGCATTGAAGAAACAATTAAAAAACTTCGTTCGCACCGCGTTTCATTGCCGTCGGGTGGCTCAATAATAATTCAAGAGGCCGAATCGCTCTGCGCGATAGATGTAAACACAGGCAAATTCGCTGGCAAAAAATCGCAAGAAGAAACTGTAACCGCAAACAACATTGAGGCGGCAAAAGAAATTGCAAAGCAACTGCGGTTGCGTAATATTGGCGGTATAATTGTAATTGATTTTATAGATATGAAAAAATCAAAAAACCGCGCCAAGGTTTTAGAAGCCATATCGGTTGCCGTAAAAGGTGACAAGGCAAAAATTAATATACTGCCAATAACCCGTCTTGGCTTAATTGAAATGACGCGTGAACGCAGGCGTGAATCGTTACTTTCTCAAATGACGGAAAACTGCCCGGAGTGCAGCGGAACAGGGCTTGTGTTATCTCGGGAAACACTTTTTATACACATATGCGATGAGCTATCAAAAATGCGTTTAAGCGAGCATAACGGGAAAGTTAAAATTCGTTTAAGAAAAGAAGTTGCAGAGTACTTTAAGGAAAGAATACCACGTTTAAAAAAGATTTCCGGCGGCAATATAGAAATACAGCACGCGCCAGAACTTTCTTGGGAAGATTATCAAATAATTGTTGAGTAGTGCGGGGCTTTCTGCCTAACTGAGTACTTTAATATTGATATTTTAACTTGATAATTCCGCCCAGCTTGCTGGGCGGTTACCAAATAATTCCTTCTCCCCTTTGGGCGGGTAAGTTTCTGGACCCCGTGAAGTCTGGGGAAGAAGGTTAGGATGAGGGGGTCAAATGAGACCTGTTATCGAATATCCACCCTCACCTCAATCCTCTCCCATCGAGGGAGAAGGAAGAAGAATTAGCACCATTGATACCGCCCAGCTTACTGGGCGGAGGTTCATTAAATCATCCCACTTTGGCTGATAATGAATGAGTATTTTTTGGAGTTTTCGGCGAGGACTGTCTGAGCCTGATTTTGCATTATGGGCGAGTTCCACAGCCGCCAAAAAATGCGAGTGAATAGCCACCGTGGGTGCATTTCTTTTGGTTACTTTTCTTTGGGTATACAAAGAAAAGTGATACGGGGGTGCAGGGGCAAAAAAGCCCCGCGACTTAAATCAATTCTACTTCAGTGCTTCTTCAATTCTATCTAAGCCATTCTTAATGTTATCCATAGAAGTCGCGTAAGACAACCTGATAAACCCATCGGCTCCAAATGCCGCACCTGGCACAACGGCAACTTTTGCTCTTTCCAATAGATATTGCGCAAGTTCAGTGCAAGTTGCGACAACTTTGCCGTTATAAGTTTTGCCAAGCAGTTTCTTTATATTTGGGAAAACATAAAACGCACCCTGTGGGGAAGTGCAAGATATACCTTTAATTTTATTTAGGCGATCAACAATAAAATCTCTGCGTTTTTCAAACTCCGCTCGCATAACTTCTACGCTATCTTGAGAGCCATTTAGCGCCTCTGTTGCGGCTTTCATTGCAATTGATGCTGCATTTGAGGTTGACTGGCTTTGAATAGTAGTCATTGCATTTATTATTTCTTTTGGACCGGCGGCATAACCAATTCTCCAACCGGTCATAGCGTATGCCTTAGAAACACCATTAACAACCACGGTTATGTCTTTTATTTCTTTTGAAACATTGGCAATAGAGTAAAATTTGAAACTATCGTAAATGAGTTTTTCATAAATTTCATCTGAAAAAATTAAAATTTTGTGCTCTAAACAAATTGTGGCAATTTTTTGCAGCTCTTCAAGAGTGTAGGCACAGCCGCAAGGGTTTGACGGTGAGTTTAACATAAGCGCCTTTGTTTTTTTACCTATTGCCGTTTTAAGTTTTTCTGGTGATATTTTAAAACCCTCGCGCTCTTTTGTTTTAATTACTTTTACTTTTGCACCGGCAAGTACTGCCATATCAGGGTAAGATACCCAATAAGGCGCAGGCACAATAATTTCGTCTTTTGGGTCAAGAACTGCTTGGAAAAGATTATAAAGCGAGTGTTTGGCGCCGCAAGAAACAATTATTTGATTGCTTTTGTATTCAAGGTTATTTTCTCTCTTAAGTTTTGTTACTATAGCTGCCTTAAGGTCGGGCGTTCCTGCAACAGGGCAATATTTTGTAAAGCCGGAGTTAATAGCACTTATAGCCGCATCTTTAATGTTCTGTGGTGTGTCAAAGTCAGGTTCGCCGGCACCAAAGCTTATAATATCTTCTCCTGCGGCTTTAAGAGCTTTTGCTTTTGCCTCAATTGCAAGTGTTGGCGAGGGTTTAATGCTTTGTACTCTTTTTGAAAGAAACATCTGTTAAACTCCTTAAATCCTTGACAAAGAATAGTTTTTTGTGGTATTATTTTACGGTTTAGAAAGGAGAATGTCAATGTACGCAATATTTCAAACTGGTGGCAAACAGTACAAAGTTAGCGCCGGCGATGTAATTAAAGTTGAAAAGATAGAAGCCCTAGAGGGCGCGGATGTTGTACTTACCGATGTGCTTTTGGTTTCTGACGGTGAAAAACTTACCGTTGGCAGGCCTCATGTGAAAGGCGCAGAGGTTGTAGCAGAAGTTATAGAGCAGGGCCGTGGCAAAAAAATAATTGTTTTCAAAAAGCGTTCAAAAAAGACCTACAAAAAAACAATTGGCCACAGGCAATGGTTAACGGAACTTAAAATAAAAGAAATTAAAACGGCTTAAGTTTCGCCGGTAGTACTTTTGGGAGATTAATATGGCGCATGTAAAAGCACAGGGATCAAGTTCTAACGGTAGAGATTCAAAAGGCCAGCGGCTTGGCATAAAAGTTTTTGGCAGTGAGCTTATAAAATCGGGCGCGATAATTGTGCGTCAGCGCGGCACAAAAATTCACCCGGGCAAAAATGTTATGATTGGCTCTGACGATACTTTATTCGCTTGCATAGCGGGTGTTGTAAAGTTTGAAAAAAAAGCAAAAGACAAACGTTTCGTCAGCGTTTATCCTATAGAGCAAAAAGCCTAACTCGCAACAAATAAAAAATGTTTATAGACAAAGCGCGTATTTTTGTTACAGCTGGTCGCGGTGGCGACGGCTGTAATTCTTTTTTAAGGGAAAAATTTCGGCCTTTTGGCGGCCCCGATGGCGGCAATGGTGGCGATGGCGGCGATGTTTATTTGCAAGTTGACAACAATATGTCAACCCTTTTGGACCTTGTGCATTGCCCGAACTATAAAGCACCTTGCGGTTCGCCTGGTGAAAGCACCAATAAGTATGGTAAAAGCGCGAAAGATTTATTTATAAAAGTTCCGCAGGGAACAATTGTAATAAAAAACGGTTCTATAATTGCCGACCTAAAAAAGATAGGTGAAAAACTTCTTGTTGCAAATGGCGGGCGTGGCGGCAGAGGCAACGCATCATTTAAAACAGGCCGAAATAGCGCTCCACGGGTTTATGAAAAAGGCGAACCAGGCGAAGTTGCAACATTAGATTTTGAACTAAAACTAATTGCCGATGTGGGTTTAGTTGGGTTTCCAAATGCAGGTAAGTCAACATTCCTTTCAGTTGTTTCTTGCGCACACCCCAAAATAGCAGATTATCCATTTACCACACTTGCTCCAAACCTTGGTGTGGCGCATTACTATGGAAAAAGTTTTGTTGTAGCAGACATCCCTGGTATTATTGAAGGGGCTCATGGTGGAAAAGGGCTTGGCGATGAATTTTTAAGGCACATAGAGCGCACCCGCGTGTTGGTTCACCTTATAGATATTTCAGGTTTTGATGATAAAACTGCTTATGAAAACTATAAAATAATAAACAAAGAGCTGAAAAAATACTCGGCACACTTGGCAAAAAAACCAATGATAGTGGTTGTAAATAAAATGGATTTGACAGATTCAGATAAATTATTCGCAAGTTTCAAAAAACACTTGAAAAATAAAAAGGTATTTAAAATATCCGCAGTTTCAAAAGTGGGCATAAACCCGCTTATGGCCGAGTTGATAAAAATACTTGCAAAGCCAATGGCAGAAGAAAGCGAATTAGTGCTTGAAAACGGCCGAAAAAAATATATTTATGAGCCCGAGTTTAAGGTTGAATATGAAATTATTGATGATACAAATGTATTTACGGTTATAGGTAAAAAAGTGGAAAAATTACTTGCAATGACCAATATGGATAACGACGACACACTTCGCAGGTTTCAAAATATCCTAAAAAAAATGGGTATAGAAAGAGCCCTAAAAGAAAAAGGCATAAAAATTGGCGACACAGTTCGTATAGCAAACACCGAGTTCTTCTTCCAATAAAACACGCCCACAGATTTAACCCGTATTTTGCCTTAAAAAACTTACAGAGAAATAGTGATTGTGATTTTGGTCACACATGGTATGTGTTGAAAATCAAGTGTGTTGTTGCTATAATGCGGGCGGAATAATAGTTAAGGGGAATCAAATTTAGATAATAGCTCGGGTAAATTAAAGGGCAAGCTGGTTATAGTTCGTTAAAAATAAGTAGTGTTTGTCATTGCGGGCATAATACTCAAAAAGTGTTGCTAAAAACAAGGGATAAAGTCTTAAATATAGACGACAAGTAAAAACATTTGATACTCTTTTATTGAAACGGTTC
>JALOBY010000027.1 GCA_023228045.1 Endomicrobiales bacterium
ATTGAACAAAAAATTATAGAGCGCGCGTGTCTTCTTGCTAAAGCCGACTTAGTAACAGATATGATTTATGAGTACCCGGAGCTTCAAGGCACAATTGGCGCTCTTTACGCTAATAAAGATGGTGAAGACAAAAATGTAGCAATTTCTATACAAGAGCATTATTGGCCGCTTAGTGCTGATGGCAAGCTTCCAAACAGTTCACTTTCAACTATAATTTCTATAGCCGATAAAATAGACACACTTTGCGGCGATTTTGCAGCTGGACTAATACCAAGCGGCTCTGCTGACCCTTACGGTTTAAGGCGGGCATCTGTTGGTGTTATAAGGATGTTACTTGGCGGGACTAGTTTAGAAATTTCTTCTTTGATAGATAAAGCCTACTCTTTGTTACCTGAAAAGCTTTCAAACAATGTCCGTTCAAAAGAACAGATGCTGGAGTTTTTTAAACAAAGGTTTGAAGCGCTAATGCAGTCGGGTGGGTATAAATTTGACGAGATAAAAGCCGTACTTGCAGTTGGTTTTTATGATTTTTTAAATGCCAAGTCTCGCATAGATGCACTTTCAAAAGCAAGGTTAGACCAAAGGTTCTCGCTTTTAACTATACCGTTTAAAAGAGCGTCAAATATTATTATTCAAGCTGAAAAGAAATCTATTGCAATACCAAACTGTGTAGATGAAACTATATTTAACTGTGATGAAGAAAAAAATCTATATTCGTCAATAAAACAAATTGAGTTGGAAGTTTTATCAAAAGTATCTGATGGCGATTATTTATCTGCGTTAATGCTTGTTGCCAACCTTAAAGAAGCTGTAGATGAGTTTTTTGTAAAAGTTATGGTAATGGATAACGACGAAGTAATTCGTTCTAACCGTTTAGCGTTGTTGAAAACATTAGTTGGTCTTATCTCAAAAATCGCTGATATTTCTTTACTGCAAGGATAGAATTAATTTAAGTCGCGGGATTTACACCCGCCCCCAGTGATACTTTTCTTTGAATGCCCAAAGTTACACCAAGAGTTTGCAATAGGATGCGGGATTCGACAAACGATGCCGGACTTTTTCTTCCTCAAAAAAGTTCGTACGATGTCTATACATCGCTCTCTCTCTTTGAGTTGAAAAACCCTCGGCCTCGCTCGTCTCGGTCCACACACCTATTACAAAATCTGTGTTGAAGTAACCAAAGGAAATGCACCCACGGTGGCTATTCACTCGTATTTTTATGGTGGCTGTGGAACTCGCCCATAATACAGAGTCGGTCTCAAGCAGTCCTCGCCGAAACCTCCATAAAAATGCTCATTCATTATCAGCCAAAGTGGGATGGAAAAGCTCGCAAGGCAAAAGGTCTGTCATTCCCGCGGATAGTTAGCGGGAATCTAAAAAGGTTTGTCATCTCGATGAGCGAAGCGAAGAGAGATCTTGCAAAAAACGATATAAGTATTGTGTACCAGAAATTTTCACAAAAGGACAAAATACGAGATACTCAAATAATTTTAGCAAGAAAAACCAGAAGGGTATAGAAAAGAGCAAATTTCGTAATCATGGAATGAGATTTTAGATAAATAAAATGGGTAATAAAATGTGTGTTAACATATGTGTGCTTGGAAGTAGCAGTAGTGGAAATTGTACAGCGTTATGGTCACAAAAACTGGGAATATTAATTGATTGTGGTGGAAGCATTAAGCGTTGGGAGGGACATTTAAAATCTATTGAATTGAATTATGGAAAAATACGTGGAATATTGATAACACATGGGCATTGTGATCACATTAATGAAAACACAATAAATTTTGCTCAAAAGAATAGTATTCCAATATATATTCATGAACATACATATAATACAATTAAGAATAGATATAATCTTAAAGATAATTTGATAAGAGATGGATTGATAAAAATTCATACAAATAGAGAGTTTAGAATTGACTATCTTAAAATAACCCCTTTTAAAATTTATCACGACGACATAGGTCATGAGGATTATGTAGGTAGCCCTTGTGGTTTTTCCGTTTACTTTGAAAATAAAAAAATCAGTTATATTACTGATACGAAGGAAATAACATACGATATGATTCAAGAAGTATTAGATTCGGATGCAATTGTATTAGAAACAAATCACGATTTAGAAATCATAGAAAGAAACCCACCAAATCATTTTGGGTGGTGCGAACATTTAAGCAATCAAAAAGCAGGAACAGCTTTAGTTGAAATGATAATTAGGTCTACAAAATCAAATTCGTTTAAATATGTGTTTCTTGCGCACGTGAGTGACGATAATAATACTCCAGAAAGACCTAAGATTGTAGTGGAAAAAATACTGCATAAAAATGGCATTAATCATGTTATATTAATAGAAACTTATAAATGTAATCGCACAAGTATTTACACTATTTAATAGGGAATATATTTTAATCGAAATCGGTGTCAGATTTCTATAATACTTTTGTGCCATTCGACTGCACTCAGCACATTACCTAACGAGAAATAAAAATGATTCCAAACTTAATTAAGATAAATAAAGAGTATCAAAATATCTATAGTTAATGACTAAATAATATATATCAATAAATATAGATAAAACATCATCGAAAAATGGAACAAAAGCAATTATGAAGAATTCTAATGACTTCCAAAGATTAAGAAATAAAAATGCTTTATATAATGAAGCGAATATTCTCCCCGAAAACCTAGACTTAAGCAAAGAGTTTTTGAATGCCTTTAATTTATTGGAAAATACAAGTAATTGCATTTTTATTACAGGTAAAGCGGGGACAGGCAAATCAACACTTCTGAAATATTTTAAATCAAAGACTCAAAAAAAAGTAGTTGTTATAGCTCCAACTGGTATTGCAGCAATCAATGTTGGTGGGCAGACAGTACATTCATTTTTTAAATTTCCTCCAAGAATAATTCAGAAAAAAAATATTGAAAGATTAAGAAATGGAGAGCTTCTTGAAAAACTTGATACTGTAATAATTGATGAGATTTCAATGGTTAGAGCTGATCTGATGGATGGTATTGACTATGCTCTTAGAATAAATCGAGATGAGATGAAAATTCCTTTTGGAGGAGCTCAAGTAATATTATTTGGAGATCTGTTTCAGTTACCCCCTGTTGTAAACAAAGAAGAACGAGAAATTATGGATAAGGAATATAAGAGTCCTTATTTTTTTGATGCAAAAATATTTAATAACATAAAATTATGCTATGTAGAGTTAACTAAAATATATAGACAGGTTGATCAAGACTTTATAGATATTCTTAATAAAATCAGAAATGGTGAACAAGTAGATAAAGACTTGGATAAGCTTAATGAGAGGGTTGATAAAAAAATACAAGAAAATAGTGCGCCTTGTATTATACTAACAACCACAAATCAACAAGCAAGGAATATAAATGAGTATAAATTGTCTATAAACTCAAATAAAGAGTTTAAATTTGAAGCCAAAATTACGGGTACTTTCGATGAAAATATATTTCCAACCGAATATTGCTTAAGGCTCAAAAAAGGTGCACAAATAATGTTAATTAAGAATGATATAAATAAGAGATGGGTAAACGGAACCCTTGCAGAAGTGGAAGATTTATCTGATGATAAAATAATGGTGAAGATAAATAAAAATATATATGAGGTTCCTCTTAGTGTTTGGCAAAAAGTTGAATATAAATATAATTCTAATAAAAATGATATAGATGAAACGATAATAGGGACATTTATTCAATATCCTTTAAAATTAGCTTGGGCAATTACTATTCATAAGAGTCAGGGACAAACATTCAATAATGTTAGTATTGATATAGGTCACGGGGCATTTGCGCATGGGCAAATATATGTTGGATTAAGCCGCTGTACTTCGCTTAAGGGAATAACTCTGAAAAAGTCGATAATAGAAAGCGATATAATTCTAGATAAACGCATATATAACTTTAGAAACAAGTTTATAAAGCACAAATTGTAAACAAATTCCAGAGACACAATACTTATATCGTTTTTTGCAAGATCTCTCTTCGCTTCGCTCATCGAGATGACAAACCTTTTTAGATTCCCGCTAACTATCCGCGGGAATGACAGACCTTTTGCCTTGCTAACTTTACCATCCCACTTTGGCTGACAATGAGTGAGCATTTTTATGGAGTTTTCGGCGAGGACTGTTTGAGCCAGCCACAAAGTGGCGAGGCGAGTTCCGCAGCCGCCAAAAAAATGCGAATGAATAGCCACCGTGGGTGCATTTCTTTTGGTTACTTTTCTTTGGGCAACAAAGAAAAGTAATACAGGGGAGCAGGGGCAGAAAAGCCCCGCAGGAATTACTGTTTGGGTTAAATAAAAAACCAGTCAAGGAATTTTTTCCTTGACTGGTTTTTTTATATTGTTTTAATTTCTAAAAGAATTTTTTAGTTTTAGGTTTTTTAACTTTTTTTAGGACAATTAACAGTGGAACTTCACCGCAGTCGGGGAAGTGCGGGCATTTTACGCATTCACCCCAAACTTTATGTGGCAGTTTATCCCGTGATATCTGCTTGTATTTTAGGTTTACAAAGAATTTTGGTTTATATGTAAGGCAAAAAACCTCGTTAACCCCAAGTTCTTTTGCTTTTTTATGGCATTCAAGTACAAGTTTTGAGCCAATTCCTTTTTTTATAAACCCTTCGGCAACTGCAAGGGCTTTTACTTCTGCCAAATCTTCCCATGATATATGTAATGCGCAGCACGCTATAACTTTACCATTTGATTCCGCAACTACATACTCTTGCAAGTTTTCATATATATCGTTAAGAGATCTTGGAAGCATTTCACGTTTTTGCGCGTAGTGGTTTATTAAAAGCTGCATTGCTTTCACATCTTTTACTTTTGCATTTCTAATTTTAAATTCAGACATTTATTTAACCACCTTTTGGGGGTTTAACACACTTTAGAGAGAAAATCCAAGCTCCAGAGCTTTTATATTCAATTCAATAAGTTCTTTTTTGCTTTCAAGAAGTACTGGGCATGCCTTTATTGCGCTTTCAAGTGAAAGTGCTTTGGATGCTTTCAAAAAAGCCCCAAGAGCAACTGAGTTTGCTACGCGAACATTTCCAAGTTTATTGGCAAGCTCTGTAGCTGGCACGAAAAAATATTTCTTTGTGTTATCAATTATTATCTTTTCTTTCGGCACAAGTGATGTATTAACAACAATTATAGCTCCAGCAACTGCATTTTTTGAGAACTTTACAAGAGAAAGTTCATTTAGTGCAATAAGCCCGGTTGAAGAAAGTACAATTGGCGAACCAATTTCTTCTGTAGATATTACTACAGTTGAGTTGGCTGTGCCGCCGCGTATTTCAGCGCCGTAGGATGGAAACCATGTTGAAAGTTTTCCTTCTTCAAGAGCGGCCTGAGCAAGCAACATACCTGCTGAAAGTGCACCCTGTCCGCCAAACCCAGCTATTATTATATTGTGTTTCATAATTTATCTCTTTTTTAATTTGATTGTCATTGACACCAGATTGCCGCGCTTCGCTCGCAATGACTTAAGATTGCTTCACACCTTCGGGATTTCCGCCTTTGGCGAGATCTAGCCCCTTGTCAGCCTGAGTCTCATCTAGACCTCGACAAAGGCGGGGGCTGACGCAATGACAGTAAAAACTAAGATCCCTCACTGCGTTTCCCGCCTTTGTCGAGGTCTAGCCTCGGGCTGACGGGATGACAGAGCTTAAATATCTTTATAAACTTTTAATGGGAATGTTTTCATAAAAGTATTTTCTACCCAAGCGATTGCATCTTTTGGAGTCATACCCCAGTCAACCGGGCATTGCGAAAGAACTTCTACTAAGGAAAACCCTTTGCCATTGATTTGGTTTTCAAACGCTTTTTTTATTGCTCTTTTTGTCTGTATAATGTTTTTGGGTGAGTTTACAGCAACTCTTTCTAAATACGAAACTCCTGGGAGCGATGAAAGCAGAGCACATACATCCATAGGGAACCCATCTCTTTTAACATCTCTGCCTGCCGGTGTCGTTGCTGTCTTTTGACCTATTAAAGTTGTTGGAGCCATTTGCCCGCCGGTCATACCGTAGTTGGCGTTATTAACAAATATTATTGTTATATTTTCACCGCGGTTTGCGGCATGCACAGTTTCTGCTGTGCCTATTGCGGCAAGGTCGCCGTCACCTTGATATGTAAATACAAAACGGTCAGGTAAAACTCTTTTTATTCCGGTTGCAACTGCCGGAGGCCTGCCGTGAGGGGCTTCTGTGACATCAAAGTTAAAGTAATCATATGCGAATACAGCGCAACCAACAGGCGCTACCGCTATGGTTTTTTCTCTAATGCCAAGTTCATCAATAACTTCAGCAACTATACGGTGAATTATCCCATGTCCGCAGCCTGGGCAGTAAAGGTGTGGTGCGTCTTTTAAGGCTTCCGGTCTTTTTAGTATGTTCATTTTATTCTTTCCAAAATAGCTTCTTCAGTTATTATACCGCCGCCAGCTTTGCCGTAAAATTCAACGGGGCATGCTCCATTAACAGCAAGGCGAACATCTTCAACCATTTGTCCATGGTTCATTTCTACAACTAAAAACTTTCTGCCGGGTTTGGCGGCTTTGCTAATTATTTGTGAGGGGAAAGGCCAAAGTGTTATAGGCCGTATGAAGCCAATTTTCAATCCTTTTGCTCTTGCGATACTGGCCGCGGCTTTTGCAACTCTTCCGGTAATGCCATAGCCAACAATAATAGTATCGGCATCTTCTATGTTTCCAACTTCGGCGCGAGTTTCGTTTTTGGCTATTTTTGCATATTTTTCTTGCAGGTGAATATTATGTTTTTCAAGAGCAAATTCATTCATTAAAAGCGAGTGTATGCTTCTTGGTGCTCTGCCCTTGCATCCATCAAGAATCCAACTGCGATCTGTTTGTGGGCGTGTTCTTGGTTTTGGGTTTTGTGGTATTTCGGCCGGTTCCATCATTTGGCCTACAATTCCGTCAGAAAGAATCATAACAGGTGTTCTATAAATTTCAGCAAGGTCAAATGCTAGAATTGCAAAGTCATACATTTCTTGAACACTGCAAGGAGCTAAAGTTAGCAGGCGATAATCGCCATGGCCGCCGCCTTTTACTGCTTGAAAGTAATCACCCTGAGCGCCGGATATATTTCCAAGCCCTGGCCCGCCGCGCTGAACATTTACAATCAGGCATGGCAGTTCGCATGCGGCAATGTAAGATATCCCTTCTTGTTTAAGTGAAATTCCCGGGGAAGACGATGATGTCATAACTCTTGTGCCGGTTGTGCTTGCGCCTAAAACCATATTAATTGCGGCAATTTCTGACTCGGCTTGAAGGAAAACTCTGCCAAGATCTGTCATTCGTTTTGACATATGCGCAGGCACTTCATTTTGGGGGGTAATTGGATAGCCAAAATATGCCATACAACCTGCTGCTATAGCACCTTCACACAACGCAATGTTACCTTTAGTAAGTGTTTTCATAGTAGTTTATTTTATGAATAAGAGGTAAGTAATAAAGTTTAATTTTAAACAGTTTCTTTACTTATCTTTATGTACTTCAATGCAGACATCGGGGCAGACCAGATAGCAAAAGCTGCATCCTGTACATGGGCTTCCTTCTTCAACAAAAATAGCCGGATGATTACCGGCCTTGTTGAACTGCTCCGACATCTTTATTTTTTTATTAGGACAAACATTTATGCAAAGTGTGCAACCTTTGCACCGCTCTGGGTTGATAATTATTTTAGCCACTGTAGTCCAATTTTATTATTTTGACTAACAAGAAGTCAAATTTATAGCAGAATTATAAAGAATTTGAGTTTTCTATTAGCTCTTTGGCGTGGGTCAGCGCGCTTTGTGTTACTTTGTTACCGGAAAGCATCTTGGCAATTTCTTCAATTTTATTATCTTGTGATAATTTACTCACTTCAGTAATTGTTTTGCCGTTTTTTTGAGTTTTTGAAACAGCGTAGTTTGTATCGCCAAAGGCCGCAATTTGTGGCAGATGTGTTATGCAAAGTATCTGCCTTTCTTTTGATAGTGCTTTTAGTTTTTTGCCTATGGCTTGGCCGGTTGGGCCGCCAACTCCTGAGTCAATTTCGTCAAATATTAAAACTGGCGAGCCATAAACATTTGAAAGCGCGGTTTTAAGCCCAAGCATCAGGCGAGAAAGTTCGCCGCCAGATGCAATGGTTTTTATGGGTTTCAACTCTTCGCCCGGGTTAGCTGAAAAAATAAAATCAACTTTATCTATTCCGTAGTTTTGCGCTTCTTGTTCTTTGGTAAGTGTTATAGCAAAGCGCGCTTTTTTCATTCCAAGTTCTTGAATTTCGGCCTCAACAGCTTTAGCAAGTTTCTGGCCAAATTTTAACCGAAGTTCGCTTAATTTTGCGCAGAGTTTATTTAACTCGGTGCTATTTTTTTCTATTTTTTTGGTAAGTTCCAAACTTGATTCTTCACTTTTTTGAAGTGTTTCAAGCTGGGCTTTTATTTTTTCTTCGTAGGCGGCAATTTCTTCAATTGTTGGGGCATACTTCTTTTTGAGTTTTTTTATTAGCTCAAGGCGTTCCATTACTTCTTGCAGTTTTTCAGGGTCTATTTCAAGTTTATCCGCAAAGGTGCTTATTCCATCAAGTGCCGATTCAAGCGTATAATAGGCGTTGCGTGTGTTATCTAACTCCTCGGACATAGCACCCGACGAGTTGTGCAGGGCCTCTAAATTTTTAATTGTTTGCATAATTGCAGAAAGCGCAGGCGCTTCACCGGTATAGAGCGCTTTGCGTGCCATTTCACAATTGTCTTTAAGCTTGCTTGCATTTTTAAGCAGCGGCAAAGTGTTTTCAAGTTCTAAATCTTCTGACGGTTTTAGGTTTGCTTCAGCAATTTCTTTTAATTGAAAAGAGTAGAGGTCTATAAGCCGCTCTTTTTGGGCAAAAGAAAGTTCAAGAGCTGCCTGGCTGTCTTTTAATTCTTTTAGTTCATAATATTTTTTTGAAATTTCAGCGGTATATTTTTCTAAGGAGCCGTAAGCGTCTAAAAACTTTCTTTGAAATGATGTTTCAAGTAAAAGTTGGTGCTCATTCTGGGTGTGTATGTCTGCTAAATTTTGTGTAATCTCATTGAGTGCTAAAAGAGTAAGGGGGGTGTCGTTGGCAAATGCTCTGCTTTTACCGGAGTTGTCAATCTCACGCCTTAAAATAAGTGTGTTGTTTTCTGCAGGTATGCAAAGAGTTTCTAATGTTTTATTAACTTCAGGAATTTTTGTTATGTCAAACTCGGCACTAATAACACAGCATGTTTGTCCGCTTCTAACAACACTTGCCGATGACCGCGCTCCAAGGGCAAGGGAAAGCGACTCCATAATAATCGATTTGCCCGCGCCGGTTTCACCGGTAAATATATTAAGCCCGGGCTCAAGGCATAGGGTTAAATCATCAATTAACGCAAAGTTTTTAATGTATAAATTAGCAAGCATAATTATTTTTTAGTCAGGGTTTTGATTTTATAGCTGGCAAAGAGCAATTTTATTATCCTCTCTTACCCCAGTTTAGTTTAGTTCTTAGAACGCTAAAATAGTTGTGTTTTTTGTTTTTAATAAGGTATAGCGGTTCGCTAAAAAGAGAAATTATAATTTTATCATCCACTTCAAGCTCATGTTTTATTTGCCCATCAATATAAATTACTGGTTTCTCTTTTGCGTCTGAGTTTACAATTAGCTTAAGTATGGATTTACTCGCAGGCATAATAAAAGGTCTTTGGCTTAGTGTGTGCGGGCAAATTGGTGTTAGAACAAGCACATCTAAATGTGGGTGCACAATAGGGCCGTTTGCTGCAAGTGAGTAGGCGGTTGAGCCGGTTGGGGTTGCAACTATTAGTCCATCGCCAATGTAATCACCTAAAAATTTCTCATTTAAGTATGCTTTAACAGTAACAATTCTGCCATTTGTTCCAGAGTGCGCTATACAGTCGTTTATGGCAAGTTCATTAATAGTTCTATTTTTATTTTCAATTTTTACAGCTAAAACAGCTCGCTCTTTAATGGTAAACTTTCCAGCAATTATATTTTTTATTGCCGCATACATTTCTTTTGGGTTTGTTTCTGCAAGGAAGCCCAGCGAGCCAAGGTTAACCCCTAAAATTGGAATTTTATACGGCACAAGCATTCTGCTTGCTTTAAGCATTGTTCCATCGCCGCCTAGAGTTACAACAGCGCATATTTTTTCATTTTTCGGAACTTTTTGTCCAAGAATAATGTAATCAATTTTGTTTAAAGCAAGCCATTTCTTTAGCTTTTCAAGTTCTTTTATGGCCAGCGCCTTGTCTTTGTTGTAAACAATACCTAATTTCATTATCATGCTCCTTTTTATCTACCTAGTGATTATAGCAAAATTTGCTATAATACGAAAAAACTGGGGGCATTTATGAAAAAAGTTTTAATTATTTTAGTTCTTTTAATAGTTGGTTTTGTTATTTATGGCGCAACACTTGGGCTTTTTGAAAAGGTTGAAGTTAATGTTACAAAAGTTGGCCCTTATAAGTTTGTTTATGCCGAGCATAAGGGTTCGTATATGAAAGTTGGCAAAGTAATGAACAATATCTTTGAAAGTTTAAACAAGGACTTTGGTATAAAAGCAGAAAGGGGATTTGGTATTTACTACGACAACCCAAAATTAGTTAAAAAAGAAAATTTAAGGAGCTCCGTTGGTTGCGTGCTTGAGTCGGAGTACTTTTCGCAAGAAGATAAAATCAAAACAAAATTTGGCATTATGGAGTATCCTGTAACGCAAAGTATAACAGCCGAGTTTCCGTATAAGAATATGGGGTCTATCATTATTGCTGTTGCTAAAGTTTACCCTGAGTTTTCAAAATATATGGAAGCAAACGGTTTTGAGCAGACAGAGTCGCTTGAAATTTACTCTATGAAAGATAAAAAAATATTTTTTAGTATGCCGTTAAAGAAAAAACAAGGGGCGCAATAATATGGCGCTTTCAGTTGGTATTGTAGGCCTGCCAAATGTTGGGAAATCAACTTTTTTTAATGCCATAACAAATGCCGGCGCTCAGGCGCAAAACTACCCGTTTTGCACAATTGAGCCAAATACCGGCGTTGTGCCTGTGCCTGATGAGCGCTTAAGCGTGCTTTCTAAAATGAGCGCTTCAATAAAAGTTGTTCCTGCAACTATTACCTGTGTGGATATCGCAGGACTTGTTAAAGGCGCTTCAAAAGGTGAAGGGCTTGGCAATAAATTTCTCTCTCATATCAGGGAAGTTAACGCTATCGCCCATGTTGTGCGCTGTTTTGACGATCAAAATGTTGTGCATGTTAATGGCAAAATTAACCCAATTGATGATATTGAAACAATAAATGTTGAGCTAATGTTGGCAGACCTTGAAATGGCTGACAAATTACAAAACACACTCTCTAAACAACTTAAAAGCGCCGACAATGAAGTAAAAGAAAAGCTTGCGCTTGTTACAAAAATAAAAATGGCGCTTGAGGCAAACAAACCAGTTCGCTCACTTGAGTTTTCGGTGGAAGAAAGTGAGCACCTTAAGCAGATGAATTTTATTAGCGCGAAAAAAGTTATTTATGTGGCAAACATAAATGAAAGTTCCATAAACAAAGAAAATGATTATGTTAAGTTGGTAAATGAGTACGCGCGTTCTTGTGGTGAAAAGTGTGAGGTTATCAGCGCAAAAATTGAAGAAGAAATTGCAATACTTGACGCGGCTGAAAAAGCAGAGTTTTTAAAAGAACTTGGCATAAAACAAAGCGGGCTTGATGTTTTTGCAAAAGAGTGCTACTCCTTGCTTGGTTTGCAAACATTTTTAACCACCGGAGTAAAAGAAACACGCGCATGGACAATTAACAAAGGCGCGACTGCTCCGCAGGCGGCCGGCGTTATACATACTGATTTTGAACGCGGTTTTATTCGCGGGAATGTTATTTCGTATGAGGATTTTGTGCGTTATGGCGGTGAAGCCGGAGCGCGTGAAAAAGGCCTTTTACGCCAAGAGGGCCGTGAGTATATTATGCGCGAAGGCGATATAGTTGAGTTTTTATTCAATGTCTGAAATAAAATCACAAAACAAGGTTTTGTATTTAATATCAATAATTGGTTTTTTTGGAATTTTTTCTGGTACAATTTCAAAAAATCCTGTTTTGCCCCTTTTTGCCCAGTCGCTTGGAGCATCCATAACAATTATTGGCTTAATTGCCGCAATTTCTCCAATTGCCGGCATACTTTTCAGCTTTCCGGTCGGCTACCTTTGCGATTCATGGGGAAGAAAGAAATTACTTTTAGTTTCTGCGTTGGTTTTCCTAATATCACCGCTTTTATACCTTCTGATAACAAACCCACTATTTTTAATACCTGTGCGTTTTTTTCACGGTATTGCCACAGCAATTTTGGGGCCTGTCGCATCTTCAATAATTTTTAGCAATTACAGAAAAGACAGGGGCGAAAAAATAGGTCTTTACTCTTCCGCCACACTTGTTGGCAGAACCGTTGCTCCAATAGTTGGTGGTTTTTTAATGGGTGCATTTGCTTACCTGGGTATGCTATGGAGTTACAGGGTTGTTTACATTGCTGCATTTGTGGTTTCTATTCCGGTTTTATTTCTTTGCTTAATGTACAAAGAAGAAGGCGTTCAAAGTAGTTTAGAAGAACTTAAAAAAACATCTTTTACGCAAATGAAAAAAGCATTGCTTAATTTTATTGGCAATGCAAAGCTTCTTGCAACAGGCCTTGCTGAAATGGCAACTTACTTTTCTTTTGGCGCATTTGAAACTTACTTTCCAATATATCTGCACTCACTTGGGGTTAGCCCTGCTAAAATCGGTATGGCATTTTCGTTGCAAATTTTGTCTATTGCGCTTACAAAACCGCTTTTTGGAAAACTTTCAGACCATATTGACCGTCGTGTACAAATTATTTTTGGTTTATTAATACTTGGTTCTGCAATTGCCGCAATGCCGGTTTTTTCAAACTTTATTATGCTTTTAATTTGTGCTGTTGTTTTTGGTTTTGGTATGTCTTTTTGCACTGTTGCAACAAGCGCGTATTCTGCGGATGTTGCCAAAATAGAAGAGTTGGGCGCTTCTATGGGGGCATTAAGTTCAATAATGGATATTGGACACTCTTCAGGGCCTTTTGTTGCGGGCGTAATTATATCTTTAATTTCATTAAAAGCAGGATTTCTTGCATGCGGTATTGTTTGCGTAATGTCGGCGGTGTTTTTTATTTACAGTGGTTTTCAAAAAAACCTTGATAAGAGAATAATTAATTAGTAAAATATAAAAATATGATACCTTATCTTAAAATTTAGGTTGGAATATATAGGCGGAGGATATGATGCAGGAGTCAAATAACAGTAATGTGGGTTTAAATATTGACGACGAAAATGTTTTAATGAGCGAGCTTATGGGCCCTGAGCTTAAAGTTGAAACTGGTAAAGTTTTTAGCGCAGTGGTTGTGGGTCAAAATGAAGATGGAGTGTTAGTTGACCTTGGTTTAAAGTACGAAGCGTTAATACCAAAAACTGAGTTTGAAGATGGTGTAGCGCCAAAAGAACTTGAGCTTGGGAAAAATATAAGTGTAAAGTTTGTGCGTTTTGGAAACAATGGCGGTTCCCCAATAGTTTCATTTAGAGAACTTAAGGAAGCCGCAATTTGGGAAACGCTATCAAATGCTCAGCATGCTGCTGCTTCAATTGAAGGTACAATTAAGAAAAAAGTAAAAGGCGGTTTTGTTGTTGATATTGGCCTTGATGCTTTTTTGCCGTCTTCACAGTTAGATTTGCGAGTACCTAAAAACCCAAAAGATTTGGATAATGTAATCGGCAAAAAATATGAGTTTGCTATAACTGAAATTAACAGAGCGCAAAGAAATGTTGTGCTTTCAAGAAGAGTTTTGCTTGAGAAAAGCGTTAACGAACAAAAATCAAAACTTTTTGCAGAGGTTGAGGAAGGTCAAATTCGCGATGGCGTTGTGCGCAATATAACAAAATTTGGCGCTTTCGTGGACATTGGCGGTATTGACGGGTTGCTATATATCGGCGACCTTGCATGGTATAGAGTTAAAAATGTAGAGGATATATTAAAAGTCGGCCAAAGGGTACGCGTAAGCATTTTGAAAATAAATAAAAAAGAAGAGAAAATATCACTTGGTTTAAAACAATTAAGTGTAAAACCATGGGATGGAGCGGCGGAAAGGTACCCGAGTGGTTTAATTATAAAAGGGAAAGTTTCTTCCGTAAGCGATTTTGGTGTTTTTGTTGAGTTAGAACAGGGTGTTGAGGGGCTTATTCACATATCTGAAACTTCATGGCTATCTGAGCCAAAAAATTTAAAACAAATGTTTAGCGTAGGAAGTGAAGTTGAGGCAAAAGTACTTGCGATAGATGAAACAACTCAAAAGATTTCTCTTTCAATAAAGCAAATGACAGAAAACCCATGGGAAAACGCATACAGGCATTATGCGCCGGGAGCCCGTGTAAAAGGTGTTGTAAGCGGCATAACTCCATTTGGAGTTTTTGTTAAACTGCCTGAGGGCGGTGTGCAAGGGCTTGTGCATGTTGGTGAACTGTCGTGGACAAAAAAAATAAAACACCCAAATGAAGTTGTAAAACAAGGCAGTGAAATTGAGGTGGTAGTTCTTAGCGTAGACCCTAAAAACGAAAAGATATCTCTTTCGGTTAAAAAATTAACACAGGACCCTGTAAAAAAATATAAGGTCGGCGCGGTTGTTAAAGGCACTGTTGCTCGTTTAAATGGTTTTGGCGCTTTTGTAACGCTTGAAGAAGGCATAGACGCGCTTTTACGTAATGGTGAAATTGATGCTACAAAAAAAATTGAAGACCCGAGTACAGTATTGGCTGTCGGCCAGGAAGTTGAAGCGAAGGTAATTAAAAACGAAATAAAAGAAAGAAAAATAGAAATATCAATTAAAAAACTTGATAGAGAGCGCGAAAGAGAGTTAATTAAACAATTTGCGAATAAAGATGAAAAACCGACACTTGGCGAATTGTTAGTTGCCGATGATGAAAATGAAGATGAGAGCACCGTTGAGTAGTTTGTTGTTGGTTTAAAGCTCTTTACAAACTTCGCAGAGGAAATTGTTTTTCTTTGCGAAGTTTTATGTTTTGTTGTTGTGTGTTTTCTTTGTCACCCCGAAACGTAGTGAGGGGTCTTGGTGTTTCGTTTTTCCTTTTAAAGAAAGATCTCTCTTCGCTTCGCTCATCGAGATGACAGGAATGTATAGGATTGCTGGAATCGTAACTAAATAGTTTATATGTATCAAACAGTTGTGAAGATAAATATGAAAAAAATTATTTTGATTATTATTGCTTTTTTTGCGCTTTTAGCATTTAGTTCAAATGCTTTTTGTGCCGCGGCTTGGGATGGCACAAGCGATGATGCAATGCTTTTGTCTGTTGAAAAAGCCGCATTTATGTATTTTTGGTCCAATGCAAACAGTGGATATTATACAGTTGCAGAAAGGCAGGCAAACTGGACCTATCCTCCTTATAGACCATACTCTGCATTTTATGGTGTTTCTGCGGCAGGTATGGGCCTTGTCGCTATTTGTGTTGCGCATAAAAACGGTTGGATAACTTTATCGGTGGCAAAAGCAAGAATTGATTCAATTTTAAATGCACACTACAATGCACCTGAAAGCAGTGGAACTGCTTTATCAGGTGGGCTTGTACAGCACAATGGTTTCTTTTACCATTTCACAAAAAATGATGGAACAAGAGACAACTCAGGTACTGAGCTTTCTACAATAGACACAGCTTGGTTTATTACAGGCGCTCTCTTTGCAGGCCAGTATATAAAGGATAATGGCGGCGGCAGTGTAGAATGGGATACAGCAGATGCAATATATAGAAGAATTGATTGGCAATGGATGCGCAACGGAGGCAATTACTTAAAGTGGGCATGGACACCCGAAAACGGCTTTTCCGGTCAAGGCGATATAGCAGGATATAGCGAGGGTATATTTGCCTATTTTCTTGCTATGGGCTCACCCACACATCCGCTTTCAGATATAAATGGTTGGAATGCGCTTAGCTGCCTGCCAATATCGTACAAGGGACTTTCTTACATTTATGATGGTGGTAATTCATTATTTTCGCACCAATATCCTGGCATTTTTATTGATTTTACTGGAAGAAAAACATCAAAATACGCTTCTTTTGCCTTAAATACCTACAATACAACCATTCACCAGCACAGATATGCTTTTGATAATAGTTCAACATACTCCACATATGGTGAAAGCTTTGGTTTAAGCGCAACCGATGTTCCCGGTGTCGGAGAGTGGGATGGGCTTTGGGGGCTTGCTTATACCGCTTATGATACATCCGACAACGATGGAACAGTTTGTTTAAGCGCTATGGCCGCTTCCATAAATGAATTACCTTCATTAGTTAAAAAAAATATTCGTTATCTTCACGATACTTACGGTGCCGATATTTGGGGGAATTGGGGTTTCTCAGACAGCTATAAAAAAGACTCAGGGCTTACCGGACCAACCACATGCAAAAGCTGGGGCTGGGTAAACCCTCATATGATAAGCCATCAGCAGGGCTCAGTAATTTTGTCAATTGAAAATTACCGTACTGGTTTAATTAAAAGTACTTTTATGGAAATCCCATACATTCAAACCGCGCTCAGCGCACTTGGTTTTACTTCAGACACTGTAAAACCAGCCCAAATTTCAAACATTGCAAAAAATTTGTATTTAAACCCTGCAAAAACCTCGGCACAAGTTAACTTAAGCTGGCTTGCTCCCGGCAATAACGACTACACGGGTGTAATTTCAAGTGGAGTTTATGAAATACGCTTTACAACTATCGCTGCCGATACATGGGACAGCGCCCCGCCGAATTATTTAAATTACAATATCGTATGGAGTACAAGAACAAACCCATCAGATGCACAAAGTTTTCTTCTAAATAATCTTGCGGCAGATACAACATATTACGCTTGGGTGCGTATAACAGATGATTGCTTTAACTGGAGCCCACTTGGTGACACAATTACTTTTAGGGCTGGCATTTCAAAAATATCGCCAAACGAGATGTATAATACAAACGCATCTGCAAGTGTTGTTTTTAACGGTGATTGTTTTGACTCAGGAACTACGGTTAAACTAACAAAAAATGGCGAAGCAGACATACTCCCCATTTCTTCTTCTATACAAAGTTCAACTGCGATTATTGCCACATTTAATTTATCAGCTAAAACAACCGGATACTATACGGCAATTGCAAATCTTGGCGGTTCGTCAGTTATGGTTTCAAGTTTTACAAATGGGTTTTTAATAAAGCCAATGGCAATAACAAGCATAAGTACAGGCGCCTGTTTTAATTCAAGCATACTGGGGCCGATAACTATAACTGGGGAAGGTTTTGTAAGTGGTGTAAGTGTAAATCTAGAAAAAGTTGGTTCTTCTGATATTGCTGGAACAAATGTTGTGCTAAATAGCGGTACAAGCATAAGTGCGGTTTTTAATGTAGTAGGCAAAAGCACAGGAAGCTGGACTATTAGCGTAACTGCCGGCTCTTTGACGGCAGAAAAGGCGAATGTGTTAACAATAAACCCAATGCAAATAACCTCAATAAGCACGAGCAGTGCATACAACACGGACACGAACAGGGCGATAGCGATAAGCGGGCAGGGATTTGTAGCAGGCGGGACAGTGAAGTTAAAGCGAAGCGGACAAAGCGATATATTGCCTACGAGCCAGAGTTATATAAACCAAAGCGAGATAGATTGCATAATGGGATTAACAGGGAAAGCGACAGGATACTGGGACTTGGAAGTAAGCACAGGCGGCGCGTCATCTTATGTGGTAACGCTATCGTCTGCATTGCGAATAAAGCCGATGATAGTAAGCACAATAACGCCGAATGTGGGTGTAAATGTTGGACAAATAAATATGGGAATTAAGGGTGAAGGTTTTGTCAGCCCGATACAAAT
>JALOBY010000028.1 GCA_023228045.1 Endomicrobiales bacterium
GAAATGATTCAGGCGAAAACCTGGCAAGCGGTGTTTACCTTTACATAATTACAAATTCCGATAACCCATCGCAACGCACAAAAGGCAAACTTGCAATAATCAAATAATACTTTCTACAAAATAAAAATAGCCGAGTGAAAATTTTCACTCGGCTATTTTTATTTGAATATCATAGCTGCCCAAATTAGCCGCCATGCCGGCGCAAGCCGGTATCTATAAAACAAAATTAATGTTGAACTGGATTGCGGCTTTCGCCGCAATGACGACAATATTGTTTTTCAGAAAACATGCTCCCGTTTTACCACGGGACACCCATTTATAACTATGTTTTTAGCATCGCCGCGGAAAACAAAAAATTACATGTGAACAAAGTGTATGCAATTTAACCGTTTTGTGGTTAAATTACAAGGCAAGGCATTGTTAATTTTATTACAAAATCTCTTTAACCTTACCTAACAACCAATTTGAAAATTCAGAAATTCCCCCAGAATTTTTTGCAGATGTTTCAAATATGCTGGCAAGTTTATTTAATTTTTTTACTCCATTTTCAAAGAAGGCCTTATCAAAATCAAAGTGTTCTAAAATATCTGTTTTTGTAAGCACTACCGCTGATGCCTTTTCAAAAACAATCGGGTATTTATAGGGTTTATCGCTACCTTCTGGCACTGAGCTTAAAACAACTTTTATGTGTTCGCCTATTTCAAACTCGGCCGGGCAAACCAGGTTGCCAACATTTTCTATAAATAATATGTCGCCCTTTTTCAAACTTATCTTTTGCATTGCTTTTTCTATCATTGGGGCATCTAAATGGCAACCGCCAAGCGTGTTTATCTGATATGCCCTCACACCAAAATTTATAAGCGCCTGAGTGTCTATGTCTGACTCTAAATCACCCTCTATTACATATACGCGTTCTTTGCCAAGCTCTGCAGCTAATGCTTTTAAAAATGTGGTTTTTCCACAACCCGGCGAGCCAAGAATGTTAACTACAAATATACCTTTTTTGCTAAATTCAACCCTTAGCTTTGAGGCGAGCTCTTCGTTTTTACGAAATATTTCTTCTTCTAAATTTATTTGTTTAACCCGAATTTCGCAATGGGATTCGGAATTCGTCAAAAGATATGGGACATTTTTATCCGCAAAACCTTTGCTAATGGAATTACCATTCGCTGCAGTTTTGTGGCACCCCCCTCTACAGCTATCCCAGTGGGGGAGCGCTTTGGTGCTCCCCCCTATGTCAAAACTGCCTCCATCTCTTTTGTCTCTGTTCTCAAATCCATTACAAAGTTCGGGTTTAATTATTTCACTTTTCATTTTTACTTTTCTCTTTCCTTACTAACTACACTTTCCCACTTTGGCTGACCCGCCCAAAGCGGACAAGCCCGCCTTTAGCAAGGTCTATCCCTTTTGGACTGAAGTCATCCGGGAAGGCGAATCTGTCATTGCGAGAAGCGGTAGCGACGAAGCAATCTCACAACTCATCAACTACTAGATTGCCACGCTTCGCTCGCGCAATGACGCTGGATTGCCGCGGGCTAAAGCCCTCGCAATGACTAAAATTTTTATCCCAATGACTTAAGATTGCTTCACCCCTTCGGGTTTCCCGCCTTTGGCGAGGTCTAGCCAAAGTGGGAGAATTAAACCCACCAATTTCAATGGTCTCTAATGTAAAAGAAACTCATCAGCTACGCCCAATGACGGTAAGCTTTGACTAAATTGTTAAAGATCTTTTTTATCTGTGCTACCATCTTGCAAAACCACTTCTATGTTTTTTACTAAGAACTCTCTGCCTATTTCGGATGGTTCACCATCGCCATTACAAAATGGGCACTCAAAAACATAGGGTTTTCTTACAAAGAGTTTTTTGCACTTTGAGCACCGCAGCATTGGCTTTACAGTTTCAATCACCAACTCTGCGCCCTGTGATAATGTGCCAGTTGATAGCACTTCAAAATAAAGCGCTATTGAGTCACCTATAAAACCGGATTTTTCACCAACAAGAAGTGTAACTTTTTTTATTTTTGAAACGTTGTGTTTTTTTGCCGCGCTTTCACAAATTGCAATGATTTGGCGTGTAACGCCATACTCATGCACTTTGGTGCAACTCCGAAACTTTTTGGGTTACGCTTGGTGAGTAAGAATTGTTATTGGAAAGGCATTTTTTAGGACACACTTCAACGCAATTAAGGCATACTACACATTTAGTGCGAGTTATTTCCCATTTCTTTGTAGGACGGTCAACAACTATCGCATTGGTGGGGCACCTTTTTACGCATATACCGCAATGTATGCAATTTGGAAGATCTATTACTATTGAACCACGAGTATTTTTATAAACGGTTCTTTGCTTAAACGGATACATCAGCGTAGCCGGCTTTTTAAATAAACTTATTAAAATTGTTTTTACAAATCCAAATGCAAACATTTTTACCTCTTTACTGTAAGAAAATTATTTCCAAACTACTTTACTACTGTCTGGTTAAATATCGTCTGAAACTAAAACCCTGTCATTGCGAGGGCTTTAGCCCGCGGCAATCTGGCAGTTGATGACAGTCAGTTGACAAGAAGTGAGATTGCTTCATCCAAAATGGATTCGCAATGACAACTAAGAGAAGTACACACATTCCCGTTTCACACAGTTTGCCATCCCGAATCCCGCCGATGGCGGGAGAGAGATCTTTTTGTTGATTTAAGATCCCTCTTTGCTTCACTCATCGGGATGACAAGAGGTGGACCAAACTATCTTTCGGTACAGCTAATACATGGATCTATTGTTAACACAATTACAGGTACATCGGCCAGCTGAGCGCCCGCAAGCATTTTTACTAACGGCCCAACATTCGCAAATGTAGGGGTTCTTACACGCATTCTATCTAAAAAGCGTGTGCCGTTGCCTTTTAGATAATACACCACTTCACCTCTCGGCTGTTCTGTTCTGGCATATACCTCGCCATTTGGGACACCAACAACTTTTGTATCTATTGTGCCTTGCGGTATTTTGCTAAACGCCTGCCGTATAATATCAAGCGATTGAAAAAGTTCTTTTACGCGAACTTCTGTTCTGGCATAGCAATCGCCGGCTTGCGCGATTATCGGCTCAACATTTATTTCGTCAAACGCCGCGTATTTTAGTTTGCGCATATCTTGAGCAATGCCGCTGCCGCGAAGCGTTGGCCCAACCGCCCCTAATGTTTGAGCATCTGCTTTTGAAAGCACACCCACGCCAACCATTCTGTGTTTAACGGAAGAGTCAGACATAAACACTTTTGTTATATCTTTAATTTCTTTTTCTATTTTTACAAGTTCGGCCAAAATGCGGCTTTGTGTGTCTGAATCTATATCTTTGCGCACGCCGCCAACTTTTGAAGAACCAAATATAACTCTGCCGCCGGTGGTTTCTTCAATTATGTCAAGCACTTTTTCCCTTATGCGCCATGAGTGCATAAACATACTTTCAAAACCGAAAGAATCAGCTGTTAAACCAAACCAGAGCAAGTGGCTGTGTATTCTTGACAGCTCGCCCCAAATAGTTCTTAAAAAGCGCGCTCTGGGTGGAACTTCAAGCTTTAAAAGCTCTTCTACACCTTGGCAGTAGGTTTGCCCATGTATAAAACTGCAAATGCCGCAGATGCGTTCTGCAACATAAACGAAATCAACAAAATCTCGTTTTTCTACAAGTTTTTCAAGGCCGCGATGTATAAAACCGATTGTTGGTATTGCTTCAATTACTTTCTCATCTTCAATAACAAGGTCAAGGTGTATTGGCTCGGGAAGTGCCGGGTGCTGCGGGCCGAAAGGTATAATTGTTCTATTTCCCATTATTTTCTCCGCTTGGTTTTGCTTGCGCAAAAGGGGTTTTTACCGAAGTGGTGTAAAAACCGCCCTTAAAATCAATATTTATGTTTTTTACATTTATTCCGAATAAGTCGTGCATTTCATTTTCGTAAGTAAACGCGCCCCAGTAAATTGGTGTAATACTTTCAAGCTCAGCGTTTTCAAGCGGTAACTCTATTTTATAATTTACAAATTGGTAATCTTTATCAAAGGTGTAGTTAACTTCAACTTTGTCCGCCATGCGGGTGCAGCCAATTTGAACCAAACGATACCCTTCGCTAAACGCGCTTGCCACTTTGCCCATAAGTTGTGAAACAGGAATTAAGAGGATTGTTTGTTTTTCCATTATTTTTTCGCCGCCTTTTTCTCTGCTTTCATTTTTGCTTTCTTTTCTTCAAGCACCCCAAGGCCTTTTACTACACCGTCAATTATTGCCTCAGGCCGTGCCGCACAACCCTGCACATAAACATCTACCGGTATTAATTTATCTACACCGCCAGAAACATTGTAACACTCGGCAAATACTCCGCCCGAGCAGGCACATATACCAACTGCCACCACAACTTTCGGCTCCGGCATTTGATTGTAAATATTTTTTATTACCGATTTATTTTGTTCGTTTACCGAACCTGTTACAAGGAATATGTCGGCGTGTTTTGGATTGCCTGTATTTATTATTCCAAAGCGCTCTATATCGTACATTGGGGTAAGACATGCAAGCACTTCAATGTCGCAGCCATTGCAGCTTGACGCATCGTAATGTACAATCCACGGTGATTTTTTTAAAAATGCCATTTAAAATTTCTCCAAAATAAATCTCCGACCTGAAAACTGGGCGAAATTATCAAGTTAACGGCTTAAAACATAAAGGAATATTATGTTGCCAAGGCCAAAAACAGCTGTTACAACCCATGACATTTTAAGCATTTTTTGCCATTTATATCTTGCAAAAACATTGTCAATTATCATTTCAAAAAAGTAAGTTACCGCCACAGCTAAAATTGCCCATAGCGGATTTGTGGCAAAAAATAGATATACAAAACCAAGCATAAGAATTTTTTCGTACCAATGCGCTATTTCTATAAGGCCAAGTCCGGGCCCTGAGAACTCTATAGTTAAACCTTTTACAATTTCTTGATGGGCATGGTGCGAGGTTGAAAGGTCAAAAGGCGATTTTCTAAGTTTTATGGTTAAAACATAAACTAAACCAAAGAAAATTCCGGGTAGCGTTTTTATAAGCATATCCGGGTTTGCGGCAATGCTGTAAACCGAAAAACTGCCGGTGGCCAAATAAAAACCAACAGCCATTAAAATAACCATTGGCTCTACTGCCATCATTTGTATAAGTTCTCGTTCAGCACCAATCGCACCGTAAGCAGAGCTTGCCTTAAACGCGCCAAGAACAAGAAATACTTCCGCAAGCGTAAAGCCGAAAATCACAAGCAATATATCGCCGCCGGCAAAGAAAAGGCAACCGGTAAACACTATAAATAAAAGAAAAAACCATACATAAAAATTTTGAGAACGGCGCACCAAAATAGTTTCTTTTTCAAAAAGTTTAAACACATCATAAAATGGCTGAAGCAATGGCGGGCCAAAACGGCTTTGCATCCGGGCGGTTATTCTTCTGTCTATGCCGGCAAGCAAACCACCGACAATTGGAGCAAGAAGAAAAAAACCTAAAGCGTAAAGGAAAGATTTCATAGTATCACCGATGAAAACATTACTATTAGCACAACAAGCGTTATAGCAACACCCATTCCAAAGAGCCGATGTTCACCAAAGAACTCTTCTAAATAGTAATTTCTTAATTCTAATTTTTTTGTGACATTCATGGCACCTACAAACTCATCATCTTTTTTTAAATTAGCGCCCGCAAGGTAAGCTGGCACCAACTTAACTTTTTTGGAGTAGTTAATGAAAGTTAACGGGAATAAAAGCACAAGCCCCATCATAAGAGACATTATTATTAAGTTTCCCTCTGACATTGAGAATGCTTCGCCAAAAACAGAGAATATGTACGGCTGTATTAGCACAGATGAAACTAACGGGAAGAAAGCACAAACCGCAATTGTTAAACCCGCAAGCGCATAAAGCGAAAACCACTTGGATTTGCTTACAGTGTTTTCAAAATTTGCATTATCGCCCATTACAAAAAGTATTTTTCCCATCCATTTAACCCAGTAGAAAAGTGTTGCAGCACTGCCGAAAGCTATTAACCCCGCAAGCACAGGGTTTACATGAACTATTGCCACAAGCACAGCCCACTTGCTTATAAGCATTCCAAATGGGGCAAGGAACATACCTGCCATACCTATAAGCATTATAACCGCAAGATGCGGCATTTTAGCTACTAAACTGTCCATACTTTCTATGTTTCTGCTGCCCACTTTATGCTCAACTACACCAACACATAAGAACAATAAACATTTTGAAATTGCATGAAATATAAGAAGCAATATGCCCGCCCAAACCGCTTCGGTTGTGCCAATGCCGGCGCAGAGCACAATTAAACCAAGGTTTGCAATCGTTGAATAGGCAAGCACTTTTTTTGCATCGGACTGAGATACCGCGATAAAAGATGTTATTAAAAATGTTACGCCGCCAATTATCGCAATACAGTACCCTGTTGTTGTACCTGTAAGAACAACTGAAAGCTTTAACAAAATATAAACACCGGCTTTAACCATGGTGCTTGAGTGTAATAACGCGGAAACCGGTGTTGGAGCAACCATCGCACCCAACAACCAAGAAGAAAACGGCATCTGCGCCGCTTTTGTTATACCGGCAAATGCAATTAATATAACAGGTATGCTAACAAGCATTGGCGTTGTGCTGCCAATCCATGTAAGTTTATCTAACTCTATTATGCCTTGAGTTTTAAACAAGTAAAAAATTGCAGCGGCAAAAGCAACGCCGCCAAGCAAGTTCATTAGCAAAGCACGAAAAGAGTTGTTGATAGATTCTTTACTGCCTTTATAACCGATTAAAATGAAGGAACTTAGCGTAGTAATTTCCCAAAAGAAGAAAAGCCAAAGCAGATTGTTTGCAAAAACAAGACCAAACATCGCGGAAAGAAACAAAAATACTATAAAGAAAAAAAGGCCTCTTTTATCTTTCATTTCTGGGTGATGGGTTAAGTGAAACTCACGCATATAGCCAACCGCGTAAACACATATTAAGCTACCAATTATGCCTATTATCAACGCCATTATTATAGACAGGCGGTCAACAAACAAGTTGTGCTCAGGCGCTAACGAGTGGCCATATTTTATTTCAAACAAAAACATAATAGCCATTTGCACAACGGAAAGTGCAACTACGCCGAACTTCTTGTACTTAATACCAAGGAAAACTATTAACAATCCTATTGCTATCTCAGCAAAAAAGAATACCTTGTCTATTATATGAGCATCAATATTAAAATAGGCAATATCTAACTTAAAGTACTGAAACAAAAGAACAACGGACATAGCCGCAATAATCGCCGAGGCAACATAAATGATGCCGGAGCGAAGTTTATCGTGCCTTATTATAAGCAGCATCAATGCCGCTACAAGCGGAATGCCAATGAGTGAGAGAACCGTAAACATTTTGCTCCCTTAACTTTGCGTGTTGTTTTATTGTTAAGCGCAACGCTCTTATTTATTTTTTACAAGCATACTGGTAAATGAACGCACAACAAACACCACAGATATAACGAAGAAAACCGCGGCAAGACCAATGCTTAAGTGCCTTTCTAAACCAATTGCCAACTCAAGGGCAAGCAAGCCAAAAAGCGTTGTGAATTTAATAATAGGGTTCATTGCAACTGAAGAAGTGTCTTTAAATGGGTCGCCGACTGTGTCGCCAACAACGGTTGCGGCATGCAGTTCGGTATTTTTTTCTTTAAGTTCTGTTTCAACAATTTTCTTTGCGTTATCCCATGCGCCGCCGGCATTTGCCATAAATATAGCCTGGAATAAACCAAAAAGCGCGATAGATATAAGGTATCCGATAAAGAAGTACGGCTCAAGGCAGGCAAAAGCGAGTGTGCTAAAAAACACAACCATAAACAAATTCAACATACCTTTTTGAGCATAAATTGTGCAAATTTCAACAACTTTTTTGCTGTCTTCTGTTGAGGCCCTAACAACACCTTCAAGCTTTATGTTGGCTTTAATAAATTCAACAGCTTTATAAGCACCGCTTGTAACCGCGTGCATTGATGCGCCGGTAAACCAGTAAATTACCGCACCGCCAGCAATAAGCCCCAGCAAGAAAGGCGGATGAAGTATTGAAAGCTTTTCAAGACCTGTTGTTAGCCCGCCTGTAAGCATAACGATGATTGAAAATATCATTGTGGTTGCGCCCACAACAGCAGTACCTATTAAAACCGGCTTTGCCGTGGCTTTAAATGTATTGCCAGCGCCATCGTTTGTTTCCAGGTTGTGTTTTCCAATTGCGAAGTCGGGTTCAAAACCAAAATCTTTTTTAATTTCTTCTTTTATGTTTGGCAATGTTTCTATAAGTGAAAGTTCATATATTGATTGGGCATTGTCGGTTACCGGGCCATAGGAGTCAACCGCTATGGTTACAGGGCCCATACCAAGGAACCCAAAAGCAACAAGTCCAAAAGCAAACACCGGAGCCGCAAGCATAAGCGCGCCCAAACCCAAAGAGCTAATGCCATATGCTATGCCCATAAGGGACATTATTGCTATACCCATCCAATAAGCACTGAAGTTACCAGAAGTAAGGCCGGCAAGTATGTTTAACGAGGCCCCGCCGTGGCGCGAAGAGTTGACAATATTTTTTACAAACGCACTCTCTGTTGAGGTAAATATCTTTACAATTTCAGGTATTATAGCCCCTGCAATTGTACCGCATGAGATAATGGTTGAAAGTTTCCACCAAATTGAGCCATCTCCAATATTACTTATAAGCAAATAAGATACCCCATAAGTTACGGCTATAGAAACAAGCGAGGTTATCCAGATGAGTGAGGTTAATGGCGCTTCAAAGTTCATTTTTGATGATTTGCCGTAAATTGCTTTTGCAATAACGGAGTTCAGGCCATAAGAGGCAGCACTTGCAAGAAGCATAGCAAGGCGCATTACAAAAATCCAAACAAGCAGTTGAACCTGCAAAATCGGGTCTTTTACCGCAAGTATTATAAATGAAATAAGAGCAACACCAGTAACACCGTATGTTTCAAAACCATCCGCTGTCGGGCCGACAGAGTCACCTGCATTGTCACCTGTACAGTCGGCTATAACACCCGGGTTTCTGGCATCATCTTCTTTTATTCCAAAAACAATTTTCATAAGGTCAGAGCCAATATCGGCTATTTTTGTAAATATGCCGCCTGCGATACGCAGCACAGATGCTCCAAGCGACTCACCAATTGCAAAACCGATAAAACAAGGTCCTGCGTATGAAGGATCTATGAAAAGTAGAATTGAAAGCATAACAAGCAACTCAATGCTTATCAGCAACATACCAATGCTTATGCCGGCTCTAATTGGAATCTGATAAATAGAAAACGGTTTACCGTTTAAGCTGGCAAATGCCGTGCGAGAGTTGGCAAGTGTGTTGATACGCATGCCAAACCAAGCCACAGAGTAGCTGCCCATAATACCTATTACACTGCAAAATATTATCATAATAACTTTGAAAGCTTCAAAATGCCTAAGCCAGCCAAAATAAACAACCATTATGGCTGCAAGCATAACTTCAAGAATTATTATAAATTTGCCCTGGGTTAATAAATAAGTTTTGCAGGTTTCATATATAAGTTCAGAGACCTCTTTCATTGACTTGTGCACCTGCATACTTTTAATACGCAAATACTGCACAAAACCAAACAAAAGGCCAAAAGCGCAAATGGTAATACCCCAAGTGAGCAATGTTTTACCGTCAATACCTCTAAAAAAAACTGAGCTAAGGTCTGGCAAAATCAGATCGGCTTCACTGGCAAAAACAGCACTGGCACTAAGTGCCAAAACACCAAAAACTGCAAAAAATTTCTTAAAACCTTTCATCTATTCTTTCTCCTTTTTTGCCACATTCCCTGCTCAACAAAAAAATTCCCCCACTTTTTTGTGTGGGAATTTTGCAACCACTATCTTTTTGACAATGGGTTTTATAAGCCGGCGGGCTAAACTAATCTAAAACTTCCGTTTAATTATATCAAAATACATATTTTTTTGTAAAGTTTAAGTACTTAACAACTCTAAAAAAACCCAGAACAAACACTATGCCACAACTTTATAGTATGCTTTGCCGCTTTCTTCAATTATTAACAGATATGATGGTTTATTGTTCCAGCAACCAATATTGAAGTACTCTACATTATTGTGCTTAACATTATAAACAACATGGGTGTGCCCGCAAACAATTACATCGCACTTTTTTAGCTCGGCATGCTCTATTGCCTTTTTTGAAATTTGTTCGCTAAGCCGCAGCCAACGGTCTGAAAACTTATTCATAAGATAATCAAAAAGATGGGAAGATACACGGCGCTGAAATACCGCATATAGTTTTGCAAGCATCGGCCCAATGATTTTATTGTTTGTCAGGAAACTGTCAAATTGATGGCCATGCAAACCTATAAAACGGCGGTTGCCAACCTGCCAGATATACTCTTTGTGCACACCAATACCCAGCAGCAATGATATAAAATCACAGAATTTTCCGTCATGATTGCCCTCAACCCAAACAACCTCAACACCCCTGCGAGACACTTTGCCAATATGCTCAAGCAGCTCCCAATGTGTGCTGGTGAGATACATAAAATTCATATCTTCAAACATATCACCTAAAATTATAAGCTTTTTAAAGTGGTATTCTTTGAGTGTTTGCAGCAAATCAAAAGCCCTGCTCATGGGTGATCCTAAATGCACATCTGAAAACACCACCGTATTTACCGTGTTCATATTAATTTCCTGGTATAATATTCATTATATCTTTTGTTTCTAAAATTGCATTCTGATATATTCTAATGTCCCCCCCTCTCCTCAATCCTCTCCCTCGAGGGGAGAGGAAGCCCAAAGGGCAGGTGAGGGTGATGTAAAAGTATCTTTAGTTAAAGATCTTTCGGAACTTTAAAACAACAACCTATTATTTTCAAGACATACTGAATCTTATAGGATGTCTAAGTGTTTAATAAGCAAATTTTATTGCGGTTTTAATCTCTATATACGCGAAAGTCAATTGTGGGGAATATGTTATTTTTTTGCTCAAGGTAGGTTAAAAACGGATTGTCAATGTTATTGTTTTTTAACGCATCATAAAGCTTTGTAAAGTTTACCAAGTGGTCTTTGGTGCGTTTTTCGGCGTATTCAACCATAGTGCCTGTGGTCATTATAAAAGCCCAGTCGGATGACTCGGCAAGTAACAGCTCTCTTGCCGCCTGGTTTAAGGCGCGGGTACGAAGCTCGCAAGGTGCTTGGTTCTGCCTGGCAAGCTCTACCATTCTATCCGCGGCTTTGTGCAGATGGCGATATATCCAATCGTTTGTTCCATTTAGCCAAACCTCGTAATAGCCCTTATCTCCCCACGACGAAGCAGCCGGTGAACAAACCTGATTTTTTGGAAACATCTCAAGGTACTTACTTGGCGTTATTGTTTTAAATATGTTCTGGTCGTAATGAATTTTGCGGAATAGATACTCTATAAACTTTGGCCCTTCAAACCACCAATGCCCGAAAAGTTCAGCATCATACATTGAAACAACCACCGGCGGCCTATCCATTACGGCTGAGAGGTGTTCAATTTGTTTTTGGCGGTTAAACATAAAGTTCCCTGCATGCGATGCGGCTTTTTGCATTGCCCAATCTGGGTTATAAGCTTCTTTTGCGCTAAGAGGAACTTTGCCAGTTATTCTATAATACTTCAACCCTATGTTGCGGCGCACACCGTCGGAGTGAAGGTAAGGGCGAATGTAATCATAATCAAGGTCATATCCTAAGTCACGGTAAAACTCGCGGTAATCAGGATCTCCCGGGTATCCGGTCTCGGCACTCCAAACCTGCTGGGCGGTTTCCATATCTCTGCCAAATGCGGCGACACCAGATGGCGTATATACAGGCGCAAAAACGCCATATTTTGGCCTTGGAGTTGAGTACAATATTCCGTGTGCTTCAAGGAAGAAAAAATTTATCCCCTCTTTTTTCAGATCCGCATCAACATTATCTGCATATGCACACTCCGGCAACCATATGCCTTTTGGCCGCCTTCCAAAAAGCCGTTCGTGTTCACTTGCGGCAACCCTCACTTGAGCCCGCAGAGATGTTTTATTTATTTTTAATGGTAAAAAACCGTGAGTGGCGCCACAGGTAATTATTTCAAGCTTGCCGGTATCTTGTATTTTTTTAAAACCTTCTATCAAATTGCCGTGATATTTTTCCCAGTAGTTTTTTGCGTTTTGCAAATCATCAGCATACATTTTTGCAACAGCGGCAAATTGCGGAAGGTTTTTTGTGCGATGAATTTCTTTATTGGCAAGTTCCAAAAGTGAACATATACGAAAGTAGCAGCGGCTTTGTAAAAGCGGATCGCTAAGCATTGCGGCAAGCGGCGGAGTTACGCTCATTGAAATGCCAAAATCTACGCCTTCGTCTAAAAAGCGCTCCATCATTAAAAGCAGCGGGATGTAGGTTTCTATTACGGCTTCAAAAAACCAGTCTTCTTCAAGGAAGTCGGGGTATTCGGGGTGGCGCACAAATGGAAGGTGCGCGTGCAGTTGCAGTAAAAAATAGCCTTTTGGATTCATTTTTTATTCTTTGTTTTAAGATCTCTCCCCACTTTTGGTGAGGCCTAGCCACGTCAGCCTGAGTCGTCTAGACCTCGCCAAAGGCGGGGGCTGATTCGCTTCGCTCATCTATATGACACAATTTCAGTTGCTGTACCACTTTTGATTAAACAGATATTATTTCTATAAGTGCTGGGAAATTATTCAGTTTTTTTGGTTACGCTAAATATTATGCGCTTTTTCATAGTGCCGTCATTTGATAACGCCTCAATGGCATATTCTTGCGAACCATCAGGCAGGAAAAACCTTAAAGAGAACGACCCATCAGGTTTTAAGGCAAGTTTTTCTCTGTTAAACGATAAAGACGCGTCGGGCTCTGTGACACCGTACACTGTTATTTCAGTATCGGCTTTTAGCCAAAAACTTTTTCCTTTTCCACTTAATAATTCCTTCCTACGCGAAGATAATGAGCTTGGAGCATAAGACGATGGAATGTTAAAACCAAGCATTTCTTCCCACCTCTCACGCAACAGCTTTGACACTTCTATAGATGTTTTACCAATGTTTTGGATACCCGAAAGTTCAAATATTTTTTCAAACTCTCTGCTAAGCGATCCCCAGTGTTCATCTGTTATTATAGACACACCTTTGCGAGGCGTTGAAATAACATTTGAACGAGCTATAAAAACAAAATTGCCATCGGGAGTTATTAAACCAAGGTCAACACACCAAACCCTGTTAACTTCCAAAACATTTATGTACCAATTATCACTTTCACTTCCAATATAAATATCAAAGTACTTATTTGCGTTACTCCCATCAAAGTTTATGTCGGTAACATCGTAAACGCGTAAAACCCAGCTGCTCTGCGCAAAATTTTGTTTGCGAAGTTTTGTTGATAGCTCACCGATTGTGCAAGCGGATACTTCCCAGTAAGCATAAAGGAAGTTGGGGTCCCGCGGCAAGATTACAAGCTTTGTATCGTTGTAATGCTTTGGAAGACCTTCGTCTTTAAAGCCAACTTTTTGGTTTTCGTTAGAAGTTTTTGAACTTAAATTTTCAGACATAGATTACCACAACTCTTGTATAAATTATTTGCGCAAGGACAATAACTACTGCACTCTTTTTTGTAATGCATTAAGAAATAAAGAACCTATTACCGTCTTATTTTTTAGGCGCGTCAAAAGCTACATTTATTGAAATACGATTGGTTTGGCCAAGGTCGCCATAAGGTGCCATTGCGTAATCAATGCTGTATTGTTTGTAGCCAAAACCTATGCCGCCAGTTATGCCGCTTAAACCTTCAAGGCCTTTTGCGCCGCTTTTGTAACCAAGGCGAGGCACTAATCTAAAATCACCGCTGAATGAATAAACATACTCACCGCCAAGGCCAACATACGGGTCGTTGTCTATTGGGAAGTTTAGGTCAAGCGCTACTAACACCGGATTGCCTTTGATTGGTATTTTGTACCCCGCTCCAAGCTTTACATTAAATGGCAGCGGGTCTTCTTGATTTATAAACTTTACTTTTGTTCCTATGTTTTGTACCGCGGCACCTAAACTTAGTTTGCTTTCCATCAATTCATCGTATCTAACACCTAAGTCAAATGCAAATGCTGTTGATTTTTCGTTTTCAAGCTGGCTGGATATGCACTTTATGCTTGCTCCAAATGGTATGTCATATATTTTTCTTGCATATCCTATTGTTAATAACGCATCATAAGCTGAGAATGTTTCATTTAATTTATTGCCCAGATTGTCATACTTAGTCATTGGGCTCATTGATAGGTAGCTTACTCCACCTGCAATAAAACCATCTAATTTTTCGGATTTTTGACCGTAGCTGATGTTGTCATATGCTATATCATCAAACCATGAACAGTGCATTAAAGAACCTTCTCTGCCTTGCATATAGTTTAACCCAGCAGGGTTCCAATATAACGCATTGACATCGTTGGCAATTGCGGCTTGCGCCTCACCCATAGCAACCGCTCTTGCCCCTACGCCAATTTTTAAAAATTGCGCTCCGGTTGTGCCTACACTTGCTGAACTAAACGCCCCAAAACTCTGCGCCACAACAAAACTTACCGTCATTAGCGCTAGAAATAATTTTTTCATAACAATCTCCCACCCTGATTTTTTTGAATATTTTTTACTGTATTTTCTCTATTTTATAACAACTACTTTCCCTTTCACTTTCTGAGAAGAATCATCGGGATTTGTAATTATGTAAATGTAAACACCCGATGCAACAGCGTTGCCGTTATTGTTTGTTGCCGGCCAAATGTATCTGCCATCGCCATTATCTTCAGAAAGCTCAGCCACAAGCTCACCCGCAATATTATAAATTCTTATTTTTGCTTTTGCGGTAAGATTGTCAAAAACAACTCCCGAACCAAGTGTGGTATCATTAAACATAGATGCACTACCTGGTTTGTATGGGTTTGGATAAACTTTTACGCCGCCAAGAGTTGACTGCGCGGAGTTTATTCCAACCATAGCGTATATTGAGAAGTGTTCAATGAATACCGAGATTGTCTTTGCAGTTTTATCAAGCACTTGAGCACCCGGCACAATTTCCCACAATAATGTTGTTGTATTTAAACGATATATCCTTAAATCTTCAGCACGCATTGGCGGGTTAACACCATCAACCAAGTCATCATTATTTGCGTCTGGGTATGTAAGCACTAACTGAACTTTTTGCGCGAAGTTCCCTGTTACGGTTGTGCCGTTAAGATCATAATAGTGCAGCTCAACTGTCGCACCCGGAACAATTCTTGCACCACCTGATAGAGCGTCATTTGCGCTTAATAGTTCCGAAAGCGTAACTTCTATTGGGTTTGTACCGGCATCGCCGTTTATTAGTATGTAACCGGTTGTACTCATTGCTCCAGGCGGTATAATTACCGTTACATCACCAGAGCTTTGTTGCTGTGTGTATGTCGCGGTGGTTATTATTATGTTTATGCCATTTTGCAACTGACCAGTAAAACCCGTCGCCGTTGTGCTGCCTGCGGCAAGTATACTATCACCATTTGCGGCAAAAACAGCGTAGTAATAAGTTGTTGCCAAGGCAAGGCCTGAATCTACATAATTTGTGCCCGTGTGCCCGACAGATATATTAACTATTGTTGCCCAGTTCGTGTTGTCTTGCGAACGATCAATTCTAAATGTTGGAGATGTCAAACCATTATTAGCGCTCCAGCTTAGTGTTAATGAGTGCTCCGTTGCGGAACTTATGCTCAAACCAGCTGGCGCGTTTGCAAGAGTGTAACGGGACATTGTTGCTCCAGCACTTTCACCTGTTGCATTATATTGTTTTACCACTCTTGTATATTGTGTGTTTACGCTAAGCCCAGTTTCTACCCAGCCAGTAGTTGTGTAGCTTAAGCCGATTATCAATGCACCTCCCGTTGAAGTGTACACATTGTAACCGCTTGCATAGGTTGAACCAGTATCCCACTTCCATGTAATTGATGTTGTGGAATTTGCTATGCCGTTTGCGCCACTTAACGCACCAGGCTTTGTTTGAGTTGAAACGCTTGCGCTGTAAACGCCGCTTTCAAATACATTATCGCCATTTAATGCGGCAACCCTGTAAGAGTACACTGTATCACCGCTTAATCCACTATCACTATAATTGGTAACGCTTACACTTGCAATAAATACACTGTCTCTTTCAATGCGATATGCATTAGCACCGCTGGCAAGCCAGTTTAACGCAATGCTTGTTGAAGTTACAGAACCGCTTGTTATATTTATAATTGCAGGCGGGTTTGCGTAAGTGTATTTTTGCATTGTTGTCGCACTGCTTAGCCCAGTTGCGTTGTATTGCTTTATCACACGGGTATAAAGCGTGTTTGGTAAAAGACCAGTTTCTATCCCAGCAGTAGTTGCAGGTGTTAGCCCGCTTACTAATTCAAACCCTGTTGAAGTGTACACATTGTAACCACTTATATTGGTTGAACCTCTATTCCACTGCCAACGAATTGTGCCTGTTGAAATTGCACTTCCAATTACACCGCTCGGAGCTAATGGCAATGTAAGCACATTTGCAACACTGCTATATCTCGGTGAAATAACAAGTGCATTGTTTATTGCACCAACTCTATAGGCATAGTATGTGTCGGCATTTAAACTGATATCACTATAACTCGTGCCGGTAACACTTGCAACAAATACACTGTCTCTTTCAAGGCGATACGAATTTGCCCCAGTATTCGCCCAGCCAAGCGTAATTGAACTTACATTAACGGCGTTAACACTTACCGATGAAGGCACAACTGCATAAGTGCAAACAATAGCCGCAGTTGATGCAGCCGACTGGCCGCTTATATTGCCTGCTTTTACACTTCTTGTATATTGCATATTGGGTGTTAGGTTTTGCTCAAGCCATGTTGTTGCAAATTCATCATCAATAAGTTGTATTACTGCACCGCTCGTTGCATTTATTACAACATAATAAGTTGCGCTATTTGCAAGCGACCAGCTCCACTGTATTGTTGTGCTTGATTGCACTGTTCCATTAAACGAGCCTGGCACAGAAGGCGCAGCCCGGTTTGTTCTTGCTCTTATCTGATTTGAAGGCGATGATTCAACACCCGGCACATTAAGCGCCGTAACTTGCATATAATAAGTTGTGTAAGGCACTAATCCAGTTATTGTTGCCGTGGTTAAGGTTGTATTTACACTCTGTGTAAAGCTTGCCTGATCTGTTGAATAATAAAGTTTGTATTGCGTTCCATCGGGGTTGGTGTTTTCATACCAGCTTACCCTGATTGTGTCACTTGTTACTCCAAGGGTGGCAAGCACAGCTGGTTGGTTTGCAAGAGTGTATGTTGACATTGTTGTTCCAGCACTTTCACCAGTTGCGTTGTATTGCTTTATCACACGGGTATAAAGCGTGTTTGGTAAAAGACCAGTTTCTATCCCAGCAGTAGTTGCAGGTGTTAGCCCGCTTACTAATTCAAACCCTGTTGAAGTGTACACAT
>JALOBY010000029.1 GCA_023228045.1 Endomicrobiales bacterium
GGCATCGCCCGAGGACGCCAGTTTTGCGGCATCGCCCGAGGACGCCAGTTGTGCGGCATCGCCCGAGGACGCCAGTTGTGCGGCATAGCCCGAGGACGCCAGTTGTGCGGCATCGCCCGAGGACGCAATTTTTGCGAAGTTGCCCGAATTTCTTATTTTACAAATGACATTTAAAAAATCTATTGCGGAAGTTATAAAATCTTTTAATACTATTTTTTTTACTATCTTGATATGATTAGTTACACTTTTTGAAGCATCTTTTTTTATTTCTCCCAATGCCTCAATTTCTGCAAATTCAGATGTAGTTAAATCGTAATAATCCAAAACATCAAATGGATTTTCGCAAAAGTGGAAACCTTCTTTACACAATTCTACTGCTCCATCATGTTTATATTTTTTTCCCTCTTCGTACTGAAAATTTTTACATTTTAATCCTTCATCAAACCCTTTAAATCCTTTCATTTTTTCTCTCCTTTAATAATATTTTATTACCTATATATAAAAACCGTGGGGAAACGAGGCCGAACCCGACAGGGATACATAAACCTCGCCCCCCCCCCACATTAGATGTTTGATTGAATTTCATTTGATTGGTTTTTGAATTTGTCGGGTTCATTTTTTTGTTCCTGCAATAACAGGTTAGCATAGTTATTAAATGCTTGTCAAGCTTTTTTTGGCAGATGTGACAAAAGTCACAGGTGAGCAAAAAAGGGATTTTATTTTCAGTCGGTGAAATTGTGTTTTCCGACGATTAAAAATAAATTTAAAGATATTTGACAAATGAAAAACAGTTTGGTATTATTTGCATAAGGATTTTGGTTGACTGCAACTGCCCGTAGCTTTTGTGGTCAGCCGAAATCTAAAGTTCTACGGGAGCTGAAAGTGCAAAATTTTCTCAAAATTTATTTAATAGTTTTCAAAAGCTCATATCATTTAATTGATGTGGGCTTTTTTTTTGTTTTTACATAAAGCAACAAGTAATAAAGGAACGGCAAACCTGAGAGACGGGGTTTGCCTAAGGGTTATATTGTATCTTGGCTCTATAACCTCAAGTATCGACAGAGATGTCAAACGGTCGGCAAGTGGGTGTTTCATACTTTGCGCCTAATACTTGCTCAAGACGCTTGCAAAAAACTGCGACGGACATTAAATTAACCTGCGTGAAAATTGCGACCATACATTAAAGAGTGTCTTTTTAAAAAGGCACAACGGTCTCGCTTTGCTTTACTGCTCTGGACATTAGTTTTTAACATAAATGCTTTAAAGATTTTAAAAAGACATAAAAGAAAGCAATAAATAAATTTGCAATTTTTTGCGCAAGAATTTAAACACTTCTAATGTAACAAGTATTTCAATAACCCCACAAAATACCCAAAATTAGCCAAAATCACCGTCATAGCATTCGTTTTAAGCGGGTTTTTTTAGGCACCCCTTATGTTTGTATGGCAAGCCAATAAAAAAAGACACTCTTTTTAAAAGTGTCTCTTTTGCAAAATAAATAGGCGGGTTATCACGGAAGGTTTAGGCGGGTTTTATATAATCATATTTTAGTTTTGTTAGATTGAATAATTTGCCCGGGCAAGTTTTGTCCGCAAAGTTGGTATGCCCTAAAACATTATATATGGCTATTTTAAATCGCCTCTGTAAATCTCGCACCAGAGAAGCAAGCAAAAAGTATTGTTCTTTAGTTGGCTCTACATTATTATAATTACCAATTAAACAAATACCTATGGCGGTTTCATTCTTTCCAACAGTATGCGCACCCTGCATTGTCATCGGTCTGCCAATTTGATATTCCAATCTACCATTTATCATCTCTAATCCAAAATGATAACCAATGTCTAAATCGGGTTTTGCTATGTATGAATTATAGTTTGGTGATTTTGGGTCTGAACTTCCTGTTTTTCCTGTGTGCCACTGCCGTATCTGTTCCCAGTTGTTAATTTTACTATCGGAAGTGGCAGAATGATGTAAAATAATTGATTGCCACGCCCTTGACGGTGAAGTCAGTAAATAATTTCTAAAATCCATTTTTTCCTCTTAATTACCCCAAAGTGGCACACTGGCTTTAATTCCTGTATGATTTTCATTCAATTTGAAATCATGTCCTGCCCAGATACCAAATTTCGCAAGTTTTGTGTCTGATAAATTTCCAACTATCCCCGCCCAGTCAAAATCAAGTGATAAAAATGGCATCCCATTTTCTTTGAAGGATGTTACTGCGCCAAAGTTTAGATTTAATCTCTGCCACGAAACAAGTTTTGTTTCTGCGCCGAGCAAACCCTCTGCCGTCTGAAAATCATATAATGCAATCGCAGAAGTGTTAGCAAGCGGGTAGGTAAATTCAATTTGCCCGAGCTTGAAATACGCCCCGTTTGAAAGTTCCGTCGCACTAACTACACCAACAAACCCAAACAACATCAACAACACTAAAAGTTTTTTCATACTGCCCCCTTTTTATTTATTACTTTTTCAAGCATTTCATTTTGCCAATCATTTAATTTTTCTTCCTTTGCAGAATTTCGCTTGTTTAAGTCGTCTATCATTTTATCTTTTGCATTTAATAATCTTTCATTCATCGCCATAACAAATTGTACAATTCCCCAAACACCCGTTAAAATTGAAAGAATAAATCCAAACAAACCACCAATAATATATGCCCATTTATCAAAAATAAATTTCAAAAGTTCACTATCATTTACCACTGTGCTTTTTATATCTCTGCCAGCCACCTGATTTTGAGTTTTATTATTAAAACCTGCAATTACATTCCCCTGCGCGTTCAATTTTAATTCCAACTTTTCAATTTTGCTTTCAAGCCCAACAATTTTTCCGTTCATCTCGGCTTTTACAACATTACTTTCATTTTCTTTGGTGGTAATATCTTGTTTCATAAGTTGCAAATCCGCTTCAAACAATCGGATTTTTTCTAACCCAAAAATAGCGTGTGCCTGAGTTGTAAAAAATAACAAAAACAAAATGCCTAAAAGTTTTTTCATAAATTACCCTCTTTTATCTAATTTTTTTCTTATGTCTGTTATTCCTTCAACAATATAATCAACCTTAGTTTCAAGGGTATTTATTTTTAGCCCATATTGTTCGCTTCTTGCTTCTAAAATACTAACTTTATTTTCATTTATTTCAATTCTGTAACCAGTCAAATACCACGCACCAACGATTGAAACAAATACTACCAAAACTGGGAAAATTACCGATAATATGTTCCATTGTTTCCCATTTTTCCAATTCAAATCTCTCATAAATGTACTCCCCTTTTATTTTGTTGAAACTTTTAACTCGTAAAAATCAGACGGCAACTCACTTATTGTTTTGCTTCTCGGAATTAACTCATAACCACCTTTTTGCCTGTCAAAAATATAATCAACTGCGTTTATAGAGAGTAATTTAATATGTTTCTGCTTTTTCATTGAGGCAAACGACTTCTTTTCTGCGGTGGTATCTAAAGTTACATTCAATAAACCATATTTTTTATTATAATTAGTTTCAAATCTTGTATTCTCAAACGGTTGCCGACTTTGTTTCAATCCTGCGTCAGTAAAATTGGTGTAAGTTTTTGCAGTTGACAAACCACTTGACCAATATCTTCCTTGCGGAAAATTAGACATATTAACCAAATAGGTGTAAGTGTCTGCGTGAAGCATAATCACCAAACCAGACAAAAACCAAGCAATTAAAACTCCCATTACAATAGATATTAAAAATTTATTAAGGTCAATCATTTTGCCCTCTGCCTTGTGTGTAAATTTGTTTTGCTAATGCTCTTGCTTTAGTTAAACTATTTACATTTTTATAAATTGCAATATCATCAACAATTCCGCTATTTGAATAAATGGTACTACCACTCCAAGTTATAATACCACTTTGAATCGTACCCCCACCGTCGGTTAAAACAGTTTTAGCCGTACCTGCTGACTGCAATGTAGCCAATTTTCCATTTACAAATATTTTCATTAACCCATCTCCACCTGAAGAAGTTCCCTTGAACCATAAACAGGTGTGATACCATCTGTTGGCAGGATACTCAGTACCAGCTAAAGGAGTATAATTCTCGGTTGCCCCTGCATCGTTTCCATTACTAAAATTAAAAAAACAATAAGCTATTCCTTTCCGAGTCGCTAAATTTAATCGCCACCCTTTCATATTTCCAAACTTACTTACTATTTCGTTGTATCGTTCCCCTTGAGAAGAAACATCGGCAGGATAAGCCCACGCCGAAACAAATAAATCATCACCAATAAATTCTATATCGCCTAAAGTTGAATAATGTAAATAACTATGTGCTATTCCACTTCCGAACTGTCCAGTAACCCAAGCACCGTTTGTTGTCCCTGCGGTAACTGTGCCTGTTGTTGCAGTAACTGAAGTCCCTTGCCCTTCATTCAGATGTGAAACGAAAACAGGACTATCCTGCAAAGAATTAACCTGCGCAGAAAAGGCGGTTGTCGCTAAAAATAATAATGCCATTATAATTTTAATCATTTGACCACCTCGTAAATTTAACCCTGATTTTTACCGTCGGGGCAATTCCTGTTGCGGGTGCATTATAAAATAAAACTGCAATCTGGGAATTTGCAGGAATTACAGTTTTAGCGTCTGGCACTACCAAAGAACCGTTATAAGTGGTTGTATCAACAACAAGTGAAACTGAAGCAGTTGTAGTACTAAAAACACTCGCCCAATAGCGAGTGCCTGTGGTCGTAGAGCTCCAAACAACATCATAATTACAAGCAGAAACTGTTGATAAATAACTTGCGTAGTAATTAACGGCCGTCAAAGTGATTTCTTTCTCATTCCAAAAATACTGCCCGTAATAAAACGGATAAGTTGTTGAACTTGCATAAACCTCACCTATATTAAAATCGTGCCACTCGGTAACAGTTAAACTTGTTACCGTTACTCCACCGCCTGCCTCTGCCCAAGAACCCGCCCCACTTAAAAAAGTAGTTGCCGATGGTGTCCCTGATGCTGATATATTCCCTGTTGTTATTTTAATGCCATCTGCGAGATAACCGTTATCAATACCTGTGGACGGCGAAACACTGAAAAATATTGGGTTGCCAGTTACAGTACTCGTGCTTACACTTCCGTCAGACCAAACAATGGAGCTAACATAAATTATATTGCTAAATGTATTTGTCGCCGTAAAATTATTGTAAATTGATTTTTGCGCTAAATCCGAAATTGAGAATGTTGAGTTTTGAACTGCTGTAATCTGCTGTTGAAGTGATGCTGTTGACACCCCTATTGCAGTTGTGCTTATGTTAACTAAAGACTTATCAGCAAAATAATCTTGATAAGTTGAACTGCTAATTTTTGTTATGCTACTACCGTCGGGAAACATAATTTCGTGAAATTGTTGCCTTGCACTCCAAGTGTTTGTGGTTATAAAAATATCATCTAATTGTTGCTTCAAAGAACCTATTGAAACTCCGATTGCGTTTGTGCTAATTGAAACCAATGATTTGTCAGCAAAATAGTTTTGGTAGGTTGTGCTACTTGCAGTGGTAAAACTTGTTCCATTTGCAAAAGTTATTGTAGATACATTTACCATTCCGTAAATATTTACCGCGTTATTTGCAATGCTCATCACTGTTGATGTGGACGATGGAACTAAATAATTTGTTGTGTTTAAGAAAAATATACTTCCATTACCACTATTGCCAGCACCTGAAATTAAAGATAAATTTCCACCTGTGGAATACGCAGCCCCATTTCCAGCTGTGATGTTTATATCTCCGGGAATATGATAACCCGACCCACCTCCTGAATTGCCTGTGTTAATATTTATATCGCCTGAGTCCCCACCACTTTGACCTACAGTTGCAAAGGTCATATTACTATTTGATGTATTAGGTATTGATATACCACCTCTATAATTGTATGTAGTATCACCGATTATATTTTCTACTATAAGTCCATAAGATACATATCTATTTTCTCCAGTCCAAATATTTGTGCCATTTAATAACTCAGTTTTTGAAAAAGAAGATGTTGTTAAATTATCAATTCTCAAATTGATTGCGTCTGTTGAGGTTTTTACCTCTGCCCTATCTGGGTAGTAAGTCAATAAAGTAGTACTGCTATTATCAATCCGTGTGTTTATTGCAGTTGTTGAGTTTATTACTTCCTGTTTGTCTGCAAAGTAGTTTTGAAAAGTCCCTGAGGTTATATTTACAATGGAATTATTTAAAGCAGTTGTTGCAATTCTTACCTCTTCCCTGTCGGCAAAATAAGTTTGATATGTTGTTGAACTTATTGAGGTTATTGCTAAATTTAATGCCGTTGTTGATAATCTAACCTGTTCTTTGTCCGCAAAATAATTCTGAAAACTTGTACTACTGTAAACAATTCCTGATGTTGATGTTAAAATTGTTCCGTCGGAAAATGTCGCCGAAGTTAAATGCAAATTCGGAATTATCGCAGAATAGCTTGATAAAAAAATAATTTCTGTGCTTGTATCTGCACCGATTGAATATGATTGAGACCCTATTATCCTATACCCAACAACATTTGGTTGTGTAGAGGTTTTTATTTGATACTTTGCCGCCTCTGCAACCCCGCAAATTCCTAAAATCATTAAACCTAATAAAATAATCTTTTTCATATTCTCCCCTTCCCCTCTATTCAATATCCATTAACGGAATGGCCTTCCAAACTCCACTCCGATATACTCGCAACATTATTGAGTCATCGCAATCGGTTATGAGATAAAGCGTTTTAGTATCTGGTGTTAATGCCCCTAATTCTGCCTCTGTGCAAATAAAAAACATATCATTGACTCGGTCAAAATTTGCCATAACTTCCGTCGCATCGGGAATATTCCCTTCACCATTTTGTAAAACTTTTGCAAATGTTCTCGCATTTCCAGTTGTAGAAGGCATCTTATATCTCCCTCGCAATAATATACAATTTCCAATCGGTTATATCTAATTCCAAACCAACAACACTTGCTAATAAATCAGCAACAGGTATCATATTTTTATTATACCAAAATATATCAGGTTTACCCCACCAAACCCTACTATCGCCCCAGTACCAATAAACATTGCAATTTATATTAACCGTATCAGACAATTCTAATTGCGGTAACATCTTACAAAGTATTCTCAATTCTCTCTTAGGATTTTTATATTCATCATAATAAATTGTTGCCAAACCACTTGTTAAATCCAAGTCGTCATCAATCCCAATACTGGAATTTTCTATACTTAACTCACGAGAGCCGTATTTAGTTATGCTGTGTGGCAATGTTTCACCTTCTGTTGTTGGCGATAAAATAGAAATAAATTTGCCGATAACAACTTTAATAAAATTGTAAATTCTCGCCCACCCAGAAATATCATTGTCAATAGAAATTATATTTGTTTTAGATGATAATTCCATATCAATAGTGGTATCAACATTTCTTGCTCTAAAAAAATACTTTCCAGTTGCGTCAACGCCAAGTTCATAGTTAATAAGTTTTGCATATTCTTCAATCACACTTTGCACCGTCTGCCCTGTAAAATCTGCAAGTGCAATATTCAAAGTGTCTATTTTATAAGTAAAAGTTTCTTTTTGAAGCTCTGGTGAAGTTCCGTCGGTAAGCAAACTTAAAACCGTTCTGAAACGGATATATCTTTTAACAGTTGAAGCAATAATTCCCGCAACTACCTCTAATTCTGCGTCATAATTTATGTCATCTGCCGAACTTTGAGAATAAACTTTTATCTCACCATCATTAACAATTTCTAATTTAGTGAAAGTGTTGTAAACATCTAAATTCGTTCCGCAGTCAACAACATCAACTAAATGTGCGGGCATAGACAAAATACAATAACCATAAGAACTCGCTATGATAGACCACCGTACATATCTTTTTGCAACTGTACTTGAATTTATCGTTGCTATATCACCATTTATTGTTGCAATTTTCCAATTATCATTATCATTGCTAAAATCAGAATTGCCACTTGTTTGTGTAATTAGTGCGATACTATCACCATTCACCGAAACAGGAAAAAATATTTTTCCGAAATTTGCAATTGAAAAATTTACTCCTAAATCAATTGAATTTGAAACGAGTTGACCAAAAATTGCATAATACCAAGTATCTCTTAGTGTTCCTAAATAGAATTCAGAAGTTGTTCCATTGGTGGCATTTGTAAACTTAATATTATTGGCAATAGCGATAGGTGTTGAGTCAATTTTTCCAATTAAATGATTGTCAATAAAAATATATAAAACATTATTAACTCCATAAAACATTTGATAATTGTGAAAATCATTTACATCTGCTGCCGTATATTCATAATTTAAACCATCACCCGATATTATAATTTTACCGTCAATTCTCTGAATTCTTACAAAATGTCCTTCACCGTGAGTCCATTCCACAAAGATTTCAAAATAACCATCACTTTCATTGTTTATTTTTAATGCTAAATCCACATTATGTAATCCAGCAATTTTTGAATACGAAATAGAAGTTGCAACACCCGATATATTTATATGTAAATTCCCAGATGGATTTATTTCTTCAATAATTGTTCCCGCTCCTGATGTTGATTTACTCCATACGGGAGTAGAGTTTTGAGGCAAAGCAGTTGCATTATAAATATTATCATATGTATAATTTGTTGGTTCAATTGTTTGTAGTGGAAATGTCCCCGTAATTGTTAAATTATTGTTTACGGATACATCACTTATTAAATTTTCAACTTTAACAAGCACACTCCCTAATTTTGTTTCCACATCAGCATTCCTACTTACCGTATCCATAGTTTCAAAATCTAATTTTGTATTCCAAAATTTATACTTTAAAAAATTCCCTAAATCTATCGTGCCAATTGTTCTGTCGGCAGAAAGAAAACCTGCCTCATCAAGCAAATATCCAATCAAAATTGAAAACTCAATATTTTTATACCAATGCCGATAATCGCAAGTAATAACCTGCCCTATCGCACATCCAAGAGGTAATGTAATTTTTGCAAAATTATCTTTATCGTTTAAATTTGAGACGGTATAATCTATGTCAACTAAAATTTCCTCGCCATCAATATAAACTGCGTCAATAAATCCAACGCCTTTGTAATCCGTAAAAAATTCTGCGTTCAAAGCACCCGTGCCAATTTGTTCACCTTCAACGATTTGAGAATTTCCGTGTATGTAATCGCAAGTAATTATATCCCCTGCAACTGGCGCAGTTAAAAAAGTTATCAAAGCCCCATAATAAGCGTGATATAAATTGCTAACCGTGTAGTGAGTTGCAAGCGTTTGCAAAACACCATTTTTATATACATTTTGCACTGATAAAGTATTTTTTTTGCCTGTGTAAAATTCTGTAATAAGTGCGCCTGTCCCGATTGTTTCCCCTGTAACTGTTTGACATACATTTTCCGCATTTGCCAATGAAAGTTGGATTTCTTTTCCTGATAAATTTATATTTACTGTTTTTGTTGAAAAATTACTTGTAATATCTTCATTTATTAAACCCGTGAAAGAATAAACATCTTCGGGTGTTCCATCTGCTAAAACATAGCCGATTTTAATTTCAATTTTTGTATTGAAACGCAAATAAATTGTATTAAAAAACTTTCCGTTTCCTTCGTTAAATTGTCCTGCGTCATTTTTCAATTCAAGTTGAACATTACTAACGCGCCAAATGTTTAAACCTTCTGTATCTAACTGCCAACTGATATTTGATTTAGTTTTAATGTATGGTTTTATGTCAGTTCCTGTTGTTTCCCAAATATAAGTGCTTGTCCCTGCATCCCAGTAACGGCGATACATTAAAACCTCATAAAAATACTTAAGGTTTTTTTTGTTCTGCGCCGTAAGAAAAGCATCTGTTATTATTTTCATTTATTGTTCTTCAATAGTCATACTCAATTTAAAGTATCCCCTTAAAGTGTCTTCGTCGTAATTAAAAGTATTTACCCAGACAACATTATAAATTGCGTCCAAATCATCTGAATAATTTAAGTAAAAAGTAAAATTTTCATCAGTGTCGTAAAGCGCTTTAAATAAAACTATTGATGCCAATGTAAGTAATTCAAAGTCAATGTTTGCGGCATATTTTTTGAAGAGTGTAAAAGTTTCAAGCGTCCCTGATGCTAAGCGATAATTCCCACCGTCTTTATAATCGGCTCTGATATGATTGTGTCTGCCTTCTGTTAATTCAAAAGTTTCTTTTAAACACCAAAACTGCCCGATTTTCTTTTCTTGGTTTGCTGTTATGGTACTTTGCATAAGCAATTTTATTTTTGAAGTTGTAACCGCAGAGGTTAATTTTACTCGCATCGTTGTCAATGCGTTTGCAGTAAAAGAAAATTCTGAAATATCTACATATGAGGAGCCATTCCACCATTGAAGTTTAAACTGTTTTAAATTTATGTTCTGCAAAACTAAAGTGTCAAAAATTCTATTTGTTGCTATCAATCCTTCATAAAAAACTATTTCAATGCTTGTGTTGTATCCGCTTTCGGAAGTTTCACCAACGCTTTGCCACTGCAAAGTTTTATTTTGATCATACAATCGTGCTTTTGTAGCGTTTCCGCTTGATACTGTTATAGTATCATCTGCTTTAATATAATTTTGAGAGAGAAAAAATGGGTTTGCCATATTTAATACGCCTCGCCTGAGCGTGATATTCCGATTTTAGTCATACTTTTTGCCATCGCTATTGCCTCAATCTGTCCGCTTTTAACCGCTTCTTTTAGTTGTTTTGCAATTCTATTTATATTATTGCCGTCAACATCACCGTTAATTATAATATCCCCAACAGAAAAAGTTTGAGAATTTGAGTTATTTTCCGTGCGACCATTTGCCATATCAAATAACCGCGCTTGTTGCCCTTGATTTAAAATCATCTCACCCGAATTAACCGCTGCTAAAACATTATCACCAGCATAAGAAGTTCCACCGACGACCCCTCCCCTTGTAAATTTTCCACCAAATGCTAAAATTGCCGCACCAATTGCCGCCCCAATCGCTATTGCTCCCCAAAGTGTCCACGCCGTCGCTGCCGCGGCCGCGGCCGCGCCAACAGCCGCATTTGCTGCCACCTCAATGTTTTTCCAAATAATTGTTAAAGCCGCCATTGCTTGTTTTCCCGTCGCCCAAATAATAACTTGTTTCGCCATCATATCTGCTAACTGTCCAATCAAAGCATTTCTCAAAACATCGCCAATTGCCTGCATTCCTTGAGATAGTCCGTCCCATCCATTTCCAATACTTGAAAACATAACATTAAAACCAGCACTTAAAGATGCTGTTAAATTTCCAATTGTATTTTGAATTACAACTCCCCAGTCAAAAACAATTTCACTATTTTCTCTTGTATATTTCGCCCAAGATGCCTGAAGACCTTTTTGTAAATTGGTTTCTTCTTTTGAAATTCTTGCTGATATTATTTTTCTTTGTTCAGCCCTTGCAGCTTCTGCTTCAGCGGCTTTTCGTTCTTCTTTCTCTTGCAATTTAGCAAGAGCTTCCAATTTTGCTTTTAATTTTTCATTTTCAATCTTTTTTAATCGTTCAAGTTCTTTTTTATTTTCTTCAGTTTGAAAATTTGCCTTGTTTTCCGCATATTGTTTATCAACTGTTTCAATTTGTTTTTGCACATTTTCCATTGCCGATTTTAATTGTTCCCCGTAAATTGGTATCCAACCAATCAAAACATTCAATCCTTGCAACATATCAAGAATTGAATTTAAAACAACTGCTTTTATAAATTGCCAAGATTGGATTGTGACATATTTAACCCAATTCCAATTTGCAATAAGTAAAATTCCACCTGCAATCAATGCGCCAAGTGCAACGGTTATCAATCCTATCGGGCCGAGAGCCATTGTAAAAGCGGTGCCTAAAAGTGGGGCAATGATCATAAAAGACCCGACAACTGTCATTAAACCGCCAAATACAATGGCTAAACCGCCTATTACAGCGACTATTTTAACTACACTGCTAAACAATGCTTCGTGGGTTGTAATCCACCCTCTAACCGCAATTACAAGTGTTTTTGCCTTTTCTGTAAATTCAATAACAGTTGGTAAAAGAGAAATTGCTAAACTATTCCAAAGACCCCGAATTCCCGTCATAACTTTTGCAAATTCATCGTTGAGTTGGCTGGCGGCTTTTACTGTTTTTTCGTCAATCACAGCACCTAATTTTTCCGCCTCAGAACGCATTTTCGCCATTCCTTCTCTCCCACCTTCTAACATCGGAAGGATAGAAGTGCCACTTCTCCCAAACAAACTGACTGCCAGAGCAGCTCTCTCTGTGGGATTTTTAATGTCTGACAATGCGCCTGCTATAGTATTAAATTGTTCCTCTGGCGTAAGTCCTGCCAAATCCGAAAAAGTTAAATTTAATTTTTGTAAATCATCTTGTGAACCTTTTACACCATCACCGGCGGCAGTAATTGACATAGCCATTTTTTTAAACGCAGTTTCCATTGACTCCATTGAGCCACCTGAAAGTTTTGCAACATAACCAAGTTCTTGCAGTGCTTTTGTGCCTACGCCTGTGCGCATAGACATTTCGTCAAGTTCGTCGGAAGTTTTTGTTAAGTGCGTTACCGCCAATATCATTGCGCCGACGATAGCAACACCAAAAACACCCATTGCTAAACCCATATTACGCACGGAAGTGCCAATTTGCTCCGCCGCCTCTTTGGTTTTAGAGAATTTTTTATCAGCTTCATCCATCGCTTTCATAAAAGCGGCGGAATTTGCCTCAAGTGTTATCCAAATTTTTCCGACTTCACCACTCATTTAATTTCTCCACCAAGTGCTTTTGTAATTTGTTTTGCAATACTTTTCATCTGTTGAAAAGTTTGATTTTTAGGTTTTTCTTTTTCGTATTTAATCATAAAGTCATCAATTTTAAGTGCTTTGCTGTCTTTGCTTCTGTTTACACTGTAAATTAACCAACTAATTTGTGCAGAATATCTTTCAATGCGTGTGTCATTTAATTGTTTTCTTTTGCAAAGGTAATCAAATTCTAATAAAGTTAAATCCCAAAAGTCATCTTCACTTAATCCTAAATCAAAACGCCCTACCGCCCACAAATCAACTAACTTTAAGGGAGAGGGCTTTCCACCAAAGGGAGTTTCTCCTCACTTTCATCTGTTTTTTCAATAGTTGGTGAGTTTGCCGATGCCGCTTCAACTATTTTCTTTTGTATCTCTAACATATTTTCCGAGTCGAGCATATCGCCAACTTGCTCAAGGGTTAGTTTTTTATCTTCGTGAATTAATCCTGTCCAGAGAACAACTCTTAAAAGCGTCGCTGATATTTTTTCAGAGGGTAAATCCAAAAAGTTTTTCCCAGTTTTTTCCTCGTACGCCGCCATAGCATTAAGATTATAAAGCAATTTGCGAGGTTTATCTAACTCAATATCAATACATTTTGCAAGTTTACCCATTTTATCCCCCAAAAAATAAATGTCCTGCCTGCATTTTTTTATAATACAGGCAAGACAAATTTATTAAGCCGCAACTAATGCAACCGCCTCTGCTTCCGTTGCGCCATTTACGACAATTACTTTTGCCTGACCAACATATGAGGTACAAGTGATGCCGTAAGTTTTTGAACCATAAACAACATTTGAAAATGCAACAATACCAGTTGCACCAGTTGTTTTTGTTTCATTGTTGAAAACAATTACCGCATCAGATACTGCCGCTCCACCGACCGCTGCTGTTACTGTAAAAGTTACAACACTAAGATCTGTTACGCCTGCAAATACTGGCGCACCTGTTATTTTTAAAGTTACCGCAAAAGAAATTGCGTCTTTTAAGTCAGCTTTTCCAACTTCGCAACCAGTTACAATCGCCGAAAAAGTCCAAGTGCTTGTATCGGGGAAAGTTATTACAAAACTTTCTGTCGCCCCCGTTGCTAAACTCGCAATTAAAGCCAACTGACCGGCGTCATCTTGAACAAAGTTCCCTTCCATAGGCACTTCGCCACCGTCTTTTATTCCCGTGCCAATAAAATCTCTCCATCCGTCGGAGGAGTCGTGGCTTGTAATATCTATCGTCTCACCTTTTAATTTTATGCCGCCAATACTTGTGAGTTCACCAATCGCCGTACCTGCCGCATATTTAATCGTACTTTTAAAACCTGAAATTGGTTCTGTCATTTTACTATTCCTCCTTTTTTAATTTTTATATTTTAAAACTTTATGGGTTGCACACTACCCAACTGTTAGTGCTTGTAACTGTCTCCGTTGATATGTATATTCTTTTTTCAGTTGAGTTATAAAATATACTACCCTCTGAAAATCCAGTCGTCGGTAATGTTGCATCTTTTATAGGATACAAACCACCTGTGAAAGAATTATCACCCGACCAAGTGTGTGTCGCAATTTCAATACTCGCTACGGTAAAAGTTGAGTTTTGAATTGAAGTAACTAACGCCTTGTCTGCAAAATAATTTTGAAAAGTCCCTGAAGTTATAGCAACTATTGCACCATCAAGTGCCGCAGTACTTAAAGCAACTGCATCTTTGTCCGCAAAATAAGTTTGCAATGTTGAACTACTATTTGTTATCTGCAATTGCAAATTTCCTGTACTCGCATAAACCGCAACTTTATCAGGGAAATAAGACGATAAAGTATCACTGCTATTTGTGATTTGTACCTGCAATGCCGCAGTTGAATTTATAATTGCATCAAACCTATCTTTTACATCCACACCATTTACAGAAGCATTTGTTATAACTGCATCTGTAATTGCCGCACTTGTGATTGTAACACTTGAAAATGTTTTTGTTCCAGTGATGCTTTGAACATCGGCAACATTTACAAGGTCGGTAGAATGAATACCGTCTAACATTTCACTGTTTACTGCGTGGTTTGCAATCTCACTCGCAAAACATATACAACTAAATAACCCCAACATACTGAACAACACCATCATTTTTTTTAACATTTACTTTCTCCCCCTTTTTATTTTTTACAAAGAATGCCAAACAATAAAATCTAATGGAATATGATGTATTTCTGTTTCCGTCTCAAACAAATCTCTTTCGCCAATAGAATAAACTGCCTGTATTCCTGATGCACCAGTCCACGCTTCCATTGCGGCAATTACTTGTATTGCTACATTTTTTGCACCAATTACACTTCCGTTCGTCTCATACAAATCTGCAAAACAACTTAACTGCAAGCGAGTAGCACTTAATTTACTAAAACCATCAAGAGAAAATTTCCTATCGTCGCCAATTTTAAAATAAACTAAATTCGGGCGTATTGTTCCCTGCGACGCAACTACTGGCTCTATGCGAGTGCCAACGAGCGATGTTAATGGTATATATGCCGCAAGATATTGATACAATGCTGTTTCAATCACGCCAAAACCTCTTTAATTTCTTTTGCAAATATACTTTCGCTTTCTTTCATCGCCGCATCAACTGCCGGCCGTAAAAAAGGATACGCTGCTGCCCGAGATGTTCCAAATTCAACATATTCGGCATATTCTAAACCGCCACCCGCGCCAATAACTCCAATGATATTATTTTCATTTGGTTCTGCAACGAGATGTGTGATACTTGCCCTTAATCTTCCTGTTTGTACATTCGGTCCCGGTCTGCCGCTTGCATTTTTTTTCGCCTCTTTCTCTGCGAGCAAACAAACCTTTTTTGCGGCATTATTACAAGCAATTCGCGTGCCTTTTTTTATTGCATCTCCTAACCAAAACGACTCAACACTCATTAGTAAATCCTCTCAAGTGCAATTTCATAATGTTGCCCTGCACCGCCTGCGTCTGCAATCAATAAAATATTATATTCAAAACTTGAAATCACAGCCCTATAATCTTTTTCATTTATCGCAAATTGCAATGAACTTTTATTTACAAAAAGAATATGGTCTGCTTTTACATATTTACCCGATGTTGAAGGGTATTCTCGCCCGCTCGCTTCATCAATGCGGCATCTAACGCCCACCTGAAAATCTGACCAAATATAGTTTGGTTGACCAGAGGTAGAACTTTGATTTTTAGTTCTTTTTCTAAAAGTTACCGTGTGTCGCAATAATGAATTTGGAAGCATTAAAAAATTACCCTTTTAAATTTATCAAGTTCGCTTTGCAATTCTATTGGTAATGCCTCTTTTGTAAATGTTTCAGAGTATCTTCCAATAGTAACCGCAGTCAAACCTGATTTTCCTCTTTTATTGATACGCAATTCAACAATTTGCATACACAATAATTTTATATCGTCGGGGATTATTGAATATCCCGCAATATAAGTCGCTCTGATATTTCTAACGCCTTTTGTCCATACGCCAGAACTTGGTTCAATTTTTCCAGATGACAAAGTTAAATAAAAATCCGTGTCTTGAGTTAATGTCTGCAATGTTGCGGCTGAATATCTATCGTAGTAACTTAATGCCGATAAACTTATCACAGGGAAATGGTTTAACCACATTAGAGGATAACCGTTACCGTCCTGCTCATCGTTAGTGTATGTCAATGATTTAAAGGTTTGTCCAGTTTCTCTCTCAATAAAATCACTAACTGCATTGATATAAGTTTCAAGGCGATAATTATTAGTCCCATATAAAGTTAAAATATTTGCCACTAATAAACAACTTGTCGCCTCTTTTACTGTCAAACTTACAGAACTTTCGCCAGAATATCCCTGAATATTAGCAACCCATCCCTTGCCAAGCGCATTTATAGCAACAACTAATTCCATCAAAGTATCATTTGCCGTCTCAGAAAAAGTTAATGTTGATGTGCCTGCACTCGCGCCGCCCGTAACAACAAGTAACAATGCGGTAGCGGTAACCTGCACAGTTGCTGCAGTTGCCCCACTTGCCGCATTGTAAATTGTTAAAAATGCAGTTTGTATATCTGCATTTTGAATTTCAAGAAAACTCTTTAACTCATCAAGAGTTATAATTGCATTCGTTTTTAGTGCCATAATTTTTTACTGATAAATTCCACCAACATATATTGTTGATGCCGTTGTTGATTTTCTAACCGCAAAATCAGTTATGCGAACTCTATCATTATAATCCAAATCACCAAATGGGCGATAAAACCCAGCCGATGCGGGAATTATAATGGTTATTACATCGTCAATAGTTGTTGAACTTGCCGCCAATTCATAAAGAATAACGGTTTGCTGTGTCGCCCCCGAGTTTGAAATTACAAGGTTTGATATATCTATCTGCCCTGATATTTGAGCCGCTGTTGCCTCGCCTGCAACTGCATAAGTGCTTGCCTCAACCGAGAATGGCGTGCCTGCATACGATAT
>JALOBY010000030.1 GCA_023228045.1 Endomicrobiales bacterium
CATCAATATAGAAACCATCGTGGTCTTTCTGAAAATCATAAAATTAGTTACTTAAAATGGTTTTGCTACTTCAAAACTATCAAAAATAGCAACACTTTTTGAGTATTATGCCCATCCCGATGAGCGAAGTGAGGAGAGATCTTAAATCAACAGCAAAATACCTCCCAGCCCTTGGTGAGGTCGGTATGACAAACAAAAAAAGTGTCTGTCATTCCCTAGTGCCTAAATCTGGGATCTAAAACGGTTTTATTAATTTTAAATACTATGTTCCGTGGAATGCGGAATGTCCGCCTCGCTCTTAGCGGGCGAGACCTCGCCCAAAGGGCGGGCGACATTGGGGATAATTGTATGATTAAACTTGAAAGTGGCCGTTACACAATAGATGGAAAAGCGTTTTACATATATTCAGGTGAAATACACTATTTCCGTATAGACTCCAAGCTCTGGCAAAAACATTTAAACGCCGCAAAAGATGCCGGCTTAAACACAGTAAGCTCTTACATTCCATGGTCGTTGCACGAATATGCTCAGGGTAAGTTTGATTTTGAAGGCAAAACCAACCCCCATTTAAACCTGATAAAATTTATTGAACTTGTAAAGAATAGCGGCCTAAAATTTATTGCGCGCATTGGTCCGGTTTCAAATGCTGAGCTTGTTAATGAAGGTGTCCCCGACTGGGTTTTAAAAAATTATCCAGAGGTATTCGTGCGTGGCAAGGAAATAACAAACCTTCCGCATGTTACCTTACTTGCATATCTTAACTCAACATTTCAAAAGCTTGTTGGCAGCTGGTATGATGAAGTTGTGCCAATAATAGAGCATAACCAGCACCCAAGTGGGCCAATAATTCTTGTACAACTTTGTAACGAAATAGGCATGGTGCACTGGTTAAACAAAGCCGCCGATTATAGTGATGACACTGAAAACCTTTACAGGCAGTTTTTGCTTGAGAAGTACCCAAAAATATCTGTGCTTAATTCTGCTTACAACACCAAACATTCCGATTTCTCGGAAATTAAACAACCTGCCGATGGCTCAGATACTCAAAACAGGGTAATGCTCTGGGATTGGATGAATTTTTATCAGCGTTATTACGCGCAGTATTTTCATAAGCTTCACACTCTTTTGCGTGCTGGAAAAGTACACTTGCCTGTGCTTGCAAACATACCTCAATTTTATGATTTTGATGTGCGCGGCCGCGGTGTTTTTTCGCCTATGACTACTATGATGTTCCGTGATTTTAAAGATTATGTCCCAGAAGTTATATTTGGCGGTGCTTACCAAATGCGTCGCCTTGATTACGAGAACTTCCATGATATTTCTATAACATCCGAAGTGGTTAAAATGATTACAACAAAAGGAATTCCATCTGTATGCGCGGAACTTCAGACAGGCATAATGCGTGACAGGCCAAAACTCTATGCGCAGGATGTTGAGTTAAACCTTAAAACATCAACAGCGCATGGTTTAAATGCTGTTAATTGTTATATGTTTTCAGGTGGTAAAAACGAGCTTTCATTTGGCGCTTTCGGTACCTACCATGGTTGGCAGGCGCCGGTAAACAAAGAAGGCAAAAAACAAGAACACTTTGGCGCATTGCAGGAGTTTGGCGACATAATAAAACTTTTCGGCACACAAATTGGCAACACCCAAAAACATTACGACACGACAATAGGTTTTTATGCCCCATATTACACTACGGAATATCTCTCAGGTGAGTATATTGAACTTCTTGAATGGAAAAAAATGCAGTTGTTTTATGACGGGCTTGGCCGTTTGTTGCAAGTTGCCAACATAAATTACAATTTTGTTGACCTGCAAAAAGCCACACTTAAAGAGTTGCTAAAAAAACCGTCGCTTGTGGTTTTCTCGCTTGAGTTTATGGATGAACAAACGCAACAAAAACTCGCTGATTATGTGCAAGCTGGCGGCAAGCTAATGCTAAACCCCGCAATGCTAGAGTACGACTTAGCGTTTAAAAAATGCTCAGTACTATCCGATGCGCTTGGTGTTGAAGTTGAGAAAAAAACAGTAAAACATCTGCTCTTTTTTATTGGCAAAGAGGACTATCTTGCGCAAGGTGAGCTGAGTACATTTGAATTAAATAAAAATGCAAAATCAATTGTCACTTATAGCGACTCAAAACCATGCGGTGCGCTTGTAAAATATGGTAAAGGTGAAGCATTGGTGCTTGGTTTTGGTTTAAACCATATGTTTGACTATCATATAGATCTGGTTAAAAAGTTTGCAGATTTAGTAGGCATAAAACCGTATGTTGATTGCACAGAGAAAGAAATTGCAGTTGTTTTAAGGGAAAATGAACAGTTTGGTTTTCTATTTGTTGCCAATTTTCACGATGCTATAAAAACCACAAAACTTTCCTTGGTATTACCAGGCGAAAAAGCCAAAACGACATTTCCTAAAAAGGGCGTTATAAAACTGCATAACAGAACTTCACTTGTTTTGCCTCTTAATGTAACACTTTCAAATGGCGATATAATTCGTTACTCAAGTGCTCAAGTATTAAAGTTTTCTGAAAGCAAAAAAGAAAGAAAGTTTACGGTTAATGGTGCAAAAGGTTCAATATGCGAAATGGAATTGATAACCAAAGCCAAAAAGGTTTTAGTAAATGGTAAAAAGATAACCGTAAGTTCAAAAAAGAATGGCATTGTTTTTGATTTTGAGCTTAGCGGTGGTAAAGACAACATAGTTGTTAGCTAAGATTTAACTTGGTAATTTCGCCCTGTTTGTGGGGTGGTTACCAAATCATTCCTTCTCCCCTGTGTTGGCGGGAGAAGGTTAGGATGAGGGGGTCAAATGAGAGTTATTATCGAATGCACACCCTCACCTCAATCCTCTCCCGTCAAGGGAGAGGATGAAAATGGCAGTTGCGACATATCCTTAAAAAAATGAATTTGGAATTGAGGGTAATAATTTGAAGAGAACACATTATTGTGGGAATGTTGTAGAAAAATTCATAAGTGAAAACGTAATAGTTTTTGGCTGGGTGCATTCACGGCGCGACCATGGTGGAGTAATATTTATTGACTTGCGTGATAGAACTGGTGTTGTGCAGGTTGTTTTCGGGCCGGATCAAAAAGAAATATTCGCCAATGCTGAAAAAATAAGAAGCGAGTTTGTTTTAAAAGTTTGTGGTGTTGTGCGCCAAAGGCCTGCTGGGACAATAAACCCAAACATACCAAGCGGTTCTGTTGAAATTGTCTGTAGTGAACTTGAAGTTATAAATACCTGCCCCTCTTTGCCGTTTGAAATATCAGATTATACCGAGACATCAGAAGAATTGCGCCTTAAATACCGTTACTTAGATCTAAGGCGGCCGGCTGTGCAAAAAAACTTTATTTTAAGACATAAAATTACCCATGCGGCAAGGAATTTTTTAAACGAGAATGGTTTTATAGAAATAGAAACTCCGATGTTAACCAAATCAACACCTGAAGGAGCGCGCGATTTTTTGGTGCCAGCCCGTCAAAGCCCGGGTATGTATTTTGCGCTACCTCAGTCGCCTCAATTGTATAAACAAATACTAATGGTTTCTGGTTTTGATAGATATTACCAGGTAGCTCGTTGTTTCCGCGATGAAGACCTTCGTGCTGACCGTCAGCCGGAGTTTACTCAAATAGATTTAGAGCTTTCTTTTGCAGATGAAAAAGATATTATGAAAATTATAGAGGGAATGCTAAAGGTAATTTTTGATGTTGTCGGTATTTCTATTACAACTCCATTTCCTTTAATGCCGTATGCGCACGCAATGCTTCGTTATGGCAGTGACAAGCCCGATATTCGTTTTGATATGGAAATAGAAGATTTTACTCAAGATTTAGCCAATTGTGGCTTTAAGGTTTTTTCTTCTGTTGTGCAAAGTGGCGGTGTGGTGCGTGGTATTTGTTTTGAAGGTGGCGCTAAAGCATCGCGTTCTGACATTGAAGAGCTAACAAAATTTGTTGCAAACTTTGGAGCCAGAGGGCTTGCCTGGATAAAACATACCGAGGCAGGTTATGAGTCAAGCATCGTAAAATTTTTTACTCCGGATGATTTAGTGAGAATATCAAATAAATTTAACTCAAAGCCGGGTTCTTTGTGGCTTTTCCTTGCGGACAATCAATCAATAGTTGCACAAGGGCTTGGGGCTTTGCGTATAAAAATTGCAAAAGAAAATGCAATGATACCTCCTGGGCGTTTTGATTTCTTGTGGGTAACCGATTTTCCGCTTCTAGAATGGGACAGTGAAGAAAAAAGGTGGAATGCTATGCACCATCCTTTTACTTCGCCAAAAGAAGAAGATTTTGCGCTATTAGATGATACTTCAAAAGGTGCTGACCTTAGAGCAAGAGCATATGATGTTGTTTTAAATGGTGTTGAGCTTGGCGGCGGTTCAATAAGAATACACCGTAAAGAAATACAAGAAAAAATGTTTTCATTAATAAATACAACCCCACAGCAAGCTAAAGAAAAGTTTGGTTTCTTGCTTGATGCTCTAAGTTATGGTGCGCCTCCTCACGGCGGTATAGCACTTGGCTTAGACCGCCTTTGTGCCTTAATTGCGGGAGAAGAATCAATTAGAGAAGTTATTGCGTTTCCAAAAACGCAAAAGGGTTCTTGCCCACTCTCGGGCGCTCCAGCTTTAGTAAGCGAAAAGCAGCTTAAAGAGTTAGGCATAAAGCCCGTATCAATAATTAAAAATAATGGAAGTTAAATAGTAATTGCAAAAAGTGGTTACCAAAAAAATATATCTTAAAAGTTCTGCTCAGGCAATCTCACTTATGGGTCAGCAGGATGAAAATATCAGAAAGATAGAACGAGATTTTGGTGTGCAGATTTTTGTGCGCCAGAGCGCTCAGAGCGGAGAATTTTCACTTGTTGTTCGCGGTCCCGATAAAAAAGTTGAAAGAGCTCTTGGTGAGTTAGACGAAATGCGCAATCAAAATGAAACCTTGCCAAATAGTATTTTAGGCAATAAAAAAAATACCGCGGTTTCTTGCAACACCAAAGAAGAAATATTTATAACCTTCCAAGGCAGAAAAATACTACCCAGAAGTAATAATCAAAAAAAATATGTAGATGCAATAGCTTCTTATGATATGGTTTTTGGCATTGGTCCGGCCGGAAGCGGTAAAACCTATCTTGCGGTTGCCTGTGCGTTAAGGGCACTTGCAGTCGGAAGTGTTTCGCGCATTGTGCTTACAAAGCCTGTGGTGGAAGCCGGGGAACGGCTTGGGTTTTTGCCGGGTGATTTGTACGATAAAATCAACCCTTATTTAAAACCGCTTTACGATGCTTTTCTTTCAATGATTGGCAGTGAACGGTTTAGGTTTTACAGGGAAGAAGAAACCGTAGAGATAGTACCGCTTGCCTATATGCGCGGGCGGACATTAGATAACGCCTTTCTTATTTTAGATGAGGCACAAAACACCACTTTAGAACAAATGAAAATGTTTTTAACCAGAATGGGCACTGGCAGCAAAATAATAGTTACCGGCGATATAACCCAAATAGATTTAGAGAACAAAAACAATTGCGGCCTTGTTGAAGCGCAAAAATTATTTTCTAAAATTAACGATATAAAGTTTATACATTTCCAACAAGATGATATTGTGCGCCACCCGTTAGTTAAAAAAATAATTATGGCTTATGGGTCAGATAACAAAAATATAGGCGGTAAAAATGTTCAATAAATACTTTAGAACACCGCTTAAAAAAATTCTTAGTGCCTTTTTGCACACTCTTGAAAAAACTGAGAGCTCTCAAACACTGCGCGGTCAAGAAAAAAGTATTTGGAATAAAGAAATAAACCTACCTCCCGCACTTGTGGCATTTTTATGTATTCTTGTTTTCTTTATTGTGCTTTTATTTGCCGTTGGTTTTTCTTTTGCAAAAATAGCCGCGCTTGTTATACTGCTTACACTGATAGTTTCGTTTATTCTTTTTTATCTATTTGCAGACAATAGAGATTTTCTTGCTGACGCCGATGGGGTAATGCTGCTGGGTTTTTTGTTTATTGTGGCGGCACTTTTAATGCAGTTATTTAAAAATTGGAATGCCTCGCTTGCTACGCCAATTGCTGGTTTTGCTGTACTTTTTGGAATGTTACTTTCCAGGCGTATTGCATTGCTTTCTGCCGCGCTTTTAAGCATAGTTATGGGCATAATAAACTCTTTTAGCATGGAGTACTTTTTGGTGAGCATTTTCGGCTCGCTGGCAGGAATTGTTTTTGTTGATAAAATAAGATCAAGAAATGATATTACAAAGCTTGGTATAAAAATAGCTTCAGTAAATATTGTTGCCATAACAGCAATTCACCTGTTTTTTCTTTGGCCAATACACACTTACGAAATGAACTGTCTTTGGGGTGCTCTAAACGGTTTTGCTTCTGCAATAATGGTGCTTGCGTTCCTGCCGTATCTTGAGAGTTTTTTTTCAAAAACAACAAAGATAAAACTATTAGAGTTAGCTGATTTTAATCACCCACTTCTTCGTCGTTTAATGCTTGAGGCCCCCGGCACATATCATCACTCATTAATGGTTGCATCAATTGCGGAACAGGCGGCAGAGGCAATAGGGGCAAACTCGTTGCTTGCAAGGGTTGGTTCATATTATCACGATATAGGAAAACTCGCAAAGCCAGAGTACTTTATTGAAAATGCAAATAAATCGCAAAATCCGCACGACTCGCTAAGTGCTGCTATGTCAAGTCTGGTTATAATCGCACATATAAAAGACGGTTTTGCCCTTGCGCAAAAACACAAGCTTGATAAAGTTATAACTGACCTAATTGTGCAGCATCATGGTACATCGCTTGTTAGATTTTTTTATCACAGGGCACTTGAACAAGACGAGCAGGCAAACATAGAAAACTTTCGTTATAAGGGCATAAAACCTCAAACAAAAGTTGCTGCTATTTTAATGCTTGCCGACTCTGTTGAAGCCGCAAGCAGATCGCTTGAAGATTACTCAGCAGGGAAACTAAAAGATATTGTAGAAACCATAGTCAATAATAAATTTACCGATGGCCAATTTTCACAATGCCCGATAACTTTGCAAGACCTGCACAATATTTCGCAAAGTATGCTTGTATCGTTAAGCGGCATATACCACACAAGAATTTCTTATGAAAAAGATTAACTTAATAATTCCTTCTCCCAAACTCACCCTCACCTCAATCCTCTCCCATCGAAGGAGAGGAAGAAAAGACAATTGCAACACAATCTGCAAGGGAGAGGAAGAAAGAATTAGAACCGCTGATACCACTCAGCTTGGTGGGCGGAGATTCATTAATAAATTTTTGTTTGCTAACTTCCCAAAAGAGCATCTAAAAATATTGCGTTTTGCATCAGTGCTTGCGGTAAATGCCTGCGGTATAAAAGCAAACGATATTTGTTTTGTGCTTGTAGATGACAAAAAAATAAAATCACTCAATAAAAAATACATCAAATCAAACAAAATAACGGATGTAATTTCTTTTTCTTATAATACAGAGGCAATAGAAGGTGATATTTACATAGCAAGTGGCAGGTCAAAAAAACAAGCACAGTGGCAAGCTCACAGCTGGCGCAATGAACTAATTTATTTGGTGTTGCATGGTGTATTGCACCTTGCGGGTTACACCGATTATTCACCAAGCCAAAAGAAAAAAATGTTTACATTACAAGACAAACTCTTCGCAAAAATAGTAAAATAACAACATATGCTTTCACCTTTAATTTCAGTTCTTATCTTTGTTTTTCTGCTTTTTCTTTTTGCGGCGTCTGCTTTTTGGTCGGCTGCGGAAACGGCGCTTGCAAGCTTATCAAAGTACAGAATAAAAAAACTCATCGCCTTAAATAAAATCCTTGCAGGCCCATTAAGCCAGTGGCTAAAATCACCCTATTACATACTTACAACTGTTCTTGTGGGTAATACGGTAAATGACCTGGTGCTTAGCTATATGGCAACAATTCTTGCCATCAATATGCTTCTTTCTGTTTCAGGTGGTCTAAAACGCGAGGTGTTAGAGTTTTTTGTTTGGCTTTTGGTAACATTTTTACTTTTGATTATTGGCGAAATAGCTCCAAAAATATATGGGCGCAGAAACCCCGAAAAAGTTACACTCTCTGTTTTGCCGGTGCTTGCAAGGTTAGTAGCATTATTTAGACCGGTGTTTGACCCACTAATAGCTTGTGCAAGAAAGTTCTTTCCTAAGTTAAACATAATGCCATTTAGCAAGTTTAATTTTTTAAGTATTGAAGAGATAAGAGGGTTGATAAAACAGACAGATACAACAAAAGCATTAGGCAATGAAGCAAGCACGATGTTAGATAGAGCACTATTGCTTGGTGATATGGCGGTAGCTGTTATAATGACACCATTGGAAAAAATTGAGTCGGTAAAGGCAGATCTGCCGGAAGAGCGGTTTATAGATTTAGTTGTAGAAACAGGCAGGAGCAGGATACCTGTTTATAAAGGAACACCTGATAAAATAATTGGTTTTATACACTCAAAAGATATGCTCGCAGAGTGTCGCTTAAACAAAAAAGGCAGTTGTATAGATGAGCTTTTGCGCCCGCCATATTTTATCACAGCAGAAAAAAAAGTTTACGACCTGCTTAATGACTTTCAAACCGGCAAAACTCATATTGCTTTTGTAAAAGATGTTTTTGGCGTTGTTTGCGGTATGGTTACACTTGAAGATGTTTTAGAAGAGATAGTTGGCGACATATTAGATGAAGCTGAGTTGGGGAGAAGAAACAGTGGAAATACTGCTGTTAGTAAAAATTAAACTTATACTATTTGTTTTATCTATTTTATCCATTGCATACTTTGCAGGTGCTGAAATCGCGCTTACCAGCACGAACGCGCTTACTTTTTCCGCGCTTAAAAATAAACATCCTCGCAATAAACGCTGGATATTATTATGGGAAGAACACCCAAATGAAATACTTGCATCAATACTTATCGGTACAAACCTTTCTATGGTTGGGGCCGCGGTTGTGGGTTCATCCATTGCATTAGATTTAAGCGCCCCAGGTGGTTTAAAGCTGTCTTACGAAGTTATTGCTTTTATTGCATCTATAGTTGTTATTACTATCACACTATTTTTTGGTGAGCTTATACCTAAAATTGCAAGCCGTTACTTTCCCGAAAGAGTTTCACTTTTAGTGCTTCCGATTTTAGGCCCGATGAACCGCGTGGTGTACCCAATAAGCCGATTCCTCATTAGAATTTCTGAAAAGTTAATCTGGTTATTTGACAGAAAAAAATCGCACGAAACACCTTTTATCAGGCCTGAAGAGCTAAAAGTATTGTTGCTTAATGACGAAACATTACCGCTTTCAAACCCTGCAAGAAATATAATCAGCAATATTATAGATTTTCGCCAAACACGCATAAGTAAAATAATGGTTCCGCGTACAGAAATTCAAGCAGTAGATTTAAACCAAAGCGCAGAAAATGTAATTGAACAAATAATAGAAAAAGGTTTCTCGCGCATACCGGTTTATCGTGGTTCCATAGATAACATAGTTGGTATAATCTACAGCAAAGATGTAATACTTGCATGGCGCGACGGCACATTGTTTTTGCTTGAAGACCTTCTTAGGCCGGTGTATTTTGTGCCTTCATCTGCCAAAATTGACCATGTATTAAGAGAGTTTAAAAAAGGGCACCAGCATATGGCAATTGTGGTAGATGAGTTTGGCTCAACAGTCGGGCTTGCTACAATTGAAGATATTGTAGAAGAAATTGTAGGTGAAATTTGGGATGAGTCAGATGATGTGCGCGCAAAGGGCATTTTTTCTATGCCAGATAACTCTTACCTTATAAAAGCCACAGAAACCTTAAGTAAGGTAAATCGTGAGCTAAAACTCTCTTTGCCGTCGCAGGAGTTTGCCACAATGAGTGGGTGGGTGCTAGACCTATTTGGTAAAATTCCTCACCCGGGTGAGAAAGTTATCTGGGGCGAGTTGGAAGTAGAAATAATAGATGCCGATAAAAGAAAGGTGCGGGAAATACAAATAAAAAAAATAGAAAATAAAAACAGTAAAATAATTTAAAAGATCTCTTTACCGACATAACTTTTATGTATTATAATATAAACGCATTGGTTTTAAATACAAAAACTGCCGCAGAGGCCGACAAGCACGCAGTACTTTATACAGCCGAACTTGGTAAAATATCCGCCATTTTCCCGGGTGCAAAGAAAATAAAAGCAAAGTTTGCTGCTGCAAGTGAGCCGATAACCCAAAGTCGCCTTATGGTTTATATGGCAAGGCCAAATGCAAGGCCAAAAGTTACAGCGGCAAAAATATCAAATGGGTTTTTAACTTTGCGCTTAAACTGGAAAAACTTTGCAGCCGCGCAGGCGTGCAGTGAGTTATTAGACGCATTAACACCGTACGATTCTCAAAACGAACAAAAATATGAACTGCTATTGCGTGCATGGACGCTTTTAGAAACCGCGCAAAACCCATGGAGAATATTTTCTTCATTCGCATTAAGGTTTTTAAAGCTATCGGGTTATAACTTTGTAGAGTTTATTAAAACTGGCAACTTAAAAATGAATAATCATGAGTTCAATGCTATTTGTACAATGGCAACTAAGTGCGGGCAAGATATAGATTGTTTGATAGATATTGATATATCGCTTGAGAACAAGGTTTTAGAGCACATAGATAGATATCTTGAGTTTCATGTATCGCGTCGTTTATCTTATAGAATGTTTGCAAACTTGTAAAACTAAACAAATTAGCCGTCATACCGGCGAAAGCCGGTATCCAGAAAATAGAATCAGTAATTAGTCGTCGTACAGGCAAAAGTCGGTATACAGAAAACAGAATCAGTAATTAGCCGTCATACCGGCGAAAGCCGGTATCCAGAAAATGGAATCAGTGTTGAGCTGGATTGCGGTTTTCACCGCAATGACATCAAATAATTATTTTATGCTTAATCAATAATAAATGAAAAAGGAATAAAAAAATGAATTTTCAAGAAATAGTTATGACGCTAAATGTGTTTTGGGCAAAAAGGGGATGTTTGCTTTGGCAACCATATGATTTAGAAAAAGGTGCCGGCACATTTAACCCTGGCACATTTTTAAAATGCCTTGGCCCAAAGCCATGGTCAGCCGCTTATGTGGAACCGTCTCGCAGGCCTACCGATGGCAGATACGGTGAAAACCCAAACCGTCTTCAGCATTACTATCAATATCAGGTAATTATAAAACCAGCACCGAAAGATATACAAAAACTTTATTTGGCAAGTTTAAAAGCAATTGGTTTAGACCCAAAAAAACACGACATTCGTTTTGTAGAGGACGATTGGGAGTCACCTACCCTTGGTGCAGGGGGGCTTGGCTGGGAAGTGTGGCTTGACGGAATGGAAGTAACACAGTTTACATACTTTCAGCAACTTGGCGGCATTGACTTAAACCCAATATCAGTTGAAATAACCTACGGCCTTGAACGCCTTGCGATGTACGCGCAAAAAAAAGACAGTGTTTACAATATTCTTTGGAACAATAAAATTACATACGGCCAAGTACATTTAGAAGATGAAAAACAGTGGTCTCGTTATAACTTTGAAGAAGCGTCTGTTCCAATGCTTAAAACTCATTTTACCGATTGGGAAAATGAGGCAGTTAAACTTTTAGATAAAAACCTTCCTCGTCCTGCGTACGATGCCGTAATGAAGTGTTCACATTTATTTAATTTGCTTGATGCTCGTGGCGCTATATCAGTAACTGAGAGAACCTCTTATGTTTTGCGCGTAAGAACGCTTGCCAAAGCAGTTGCCGAAAAGTATCTTGCGCAGGAGGTTTCTGCAAATGTTTAAACCTGCTTTGCTTGAAATTGGTTTTGAAGAAATACCGGCCGCATATATCCAACCGGCAATGGCGCAGGCAAAAACCCTGTGTGAAAAACTTTTAGCTGAAAACGCACTTAACGCGCAAGAAATTGAAATATTCGCAACAGCTCGCAGAATTACACTGTTAATTAGCGGCCTTGCGGAAAAGAGTGCTGAGCGTACAGAAGAGTTTGTAGGTCCCTCTCTAAAAGCAGGAATTGATGCAAATGGTGGCTTTACTGGCGCCGCAAAGGGTTTTGCATCAAAGCACGGTATTAAGCCAGAAGCATTGCTTAAAGTGCAAACAGAAAAAGGGGAGTATCTGGCTGTAAAAAAAGTAATCCCTGGTGAAAAAACTCAGAATTTACTCTCAGTTATTTTCACCGCAATAATCAGCCAGTTGTATTTTCCAAAAACAATGGTTTGGGAAGGTAGTGGTTTTCGCTTTGCAAGGCCGCTAAGAAATATAGTTGCCCTCTTTGGTGACAAAACAGTTAAGTTGCAGCTTGCAGGCGTAAAGGCGTCAAATACAACATTTGGCCTGCACACCAGTGGTACAAAAAGTATAGCCATAAAAAGCCCTGAAAAATATCTCTCTACCCTTAGAAATAATTGCATAATTGCATCAACAATAGAGCGTCGCACTGCTTTGGTAAAGGCGGTAAGTTCTGCTGCTAAAAGGTTAAAATGCATTGCTATCCCGGACGAAGATTTGTTTGACGAAGTTAATTTTCTTGTAGAGCACCCTGTGGCAGTAGTTGGCAATTTTGATGAAAAATATTTAAGTATCCCAAAAGAAGTGTTAATAAACTGTATGCGTAAAAAGCAAAAGTTTTTTGCTTTGGAAAATGAACAAGGGGAACTAACAAACAACTTTATTGGAATAAGAAATGGAATATCAGAGTATCAAGATGTGGTGCGCGATGGCTATGAAAGAGTTCTTAAAGCGCGCCTTGCCGACGCGGAATTCTTTTTTAATAAAGATACGGCAACCCCATTATTTAATAAAGTTGAAAAATTAAACGGTGTGGTATTTCAAAAAGAACTTGGCACCGTATATGAAAAAATGCAGAGGGTTATAAAAATC
>JALOBY010000031.1 GCA_023228045.1 Endomicrobiales bacterium
CATCAAAATAATATTCATTTGCTGTTTCCTATTTTATATTAAACCATCTGCCTTTTACACGGCTATCTTTCATAAAACCTTCATAGTGACGCATAATAAGGTGCGACTCTATCTGTCCAATTGTGTCAAGCGCGACACCAACAACAATCAAAAGGGATGTGCCGCCAAAAAAGAATGGCGTGTTAAAAACATACCTTAACTGGTCCGGCATGACAGCAATCATAGCAACAAATACAGCACCGCCAAGTGTTATACGTACAAGAATTTTTTCAATGTAGTTTGAAGTTGGATCACCCGGCCTTATCCCCGGAATAAAACCCCCGGACTTTTTCATATTCTCGGCAAGTTCTTTTGGATTAAACGCTATAGAGTTATAAAAATAGCAAAAGAAAACTATTAAAAGTCCATAGATTAAAGAATATATTATAGAACCTCTACTCCACATATTTGACACTATTTTCGCCCAAGCAACTTCAGGGAAAAATTGCGCAACTGTTAAAGGAGCCGAAAGAATTGATATAGCAAAAATAACGGCAATAACCCCGGATTGGTCAACTTTTAACGGCAAGAATGTGGACGAGCCGCCATGCATACGCCTGCCAACCATTCGCTTTGCATAGTTAACCGGTATTCTTCTTTGTGCAGTTGAAACCCAAACAACTAGCCCTGTTACAACAAATACAGCTACCCCTATGGCTATTGCGGAAAGTATGGACATTTCTTCCATTCTAACTAAATTTATAAGGTCTTTTACGGCAGAAGGTATTCTGTCTACAATGCCGGCAAAAATCATTAATGATATACCGTTGCCAATTCCCATTTCCGTTATCTGCTCACCAAACCACATTATCAACATTGTGCCGCCAACAAGTGTAATTACCGACATCATCATCCAAATTGCTGTTGGATTATCAACTATAGAAAGGCCTGAAGGTGTTGGCATTTTTGTGATTGCAAGAGTTAAACCAAATGACTGTATGGCACCAAGAGCAAGTGTCAGGTAACGAGAAATTTGGTTTATTTTTTTTCTGCCCTGTTCGCCTTCTTTTTGCAACCTGTCAAGCGCTGGCATTAAATGCGCACCAATAAGCAAACTCATTATAATTGATGCGTTAATATAAGGCATAATGCCCATTGAAAAAATGGACAGTTTGTTTAGCGCGCCGCCTGAAAACATATCCAAAAAGCCAAGGAGCGAGTTTTTATGAGCATCAAAAAGCGATTTTACGGCGGTAGCATTTACCCCAGGTACAGGTATCGCAGCGCCCAGGCGATACGCGGCAATTATACCAAGCGTAAAAACGACTCTTTTTCTGAGCTCTGGAATTTTAAAGATATTTGCGAAGGAACTAATCATAAGTATCTTTTTTATTTACCTGTTTTTTCTGCAAGACCGCCTGCAGCTTTAATTTTTTCTATTGCTGATGCTGAAAAAGCATTTACCTTAACAGTTAATTTCTTCTTTAGCTCGCCGCTGCCAAGTATTTTAACCGGAAGATTTCTCTTAATTATCCCGAGTTCGTTTAATTTTGCTACTGTTACCTCTGCGCCATCAGAAAACAACGATTCAAGCTCACCTACATTTAAAACCGCATAAGCAACACGAAATTTATTGGTAAAACCTCTTTTTGGTATTCTTCTAATTATCGGGGTCTGTCCACCTTCAAAACCAAGCATACCTCCAACACCCGCACGAGAAGTTTGCCCTTTCATACCCTTTGTAGATTGTCCACCATGGCCAGAACCAGCGCCACGCCCAACTATTTTTCTGCGGTGATGCGAACCTTTTGCCGGTTTTAGATTATTTAAACCTATCATAACGCAGAGACCTCTTTGTTTCTTATTTTTGCTATATCTTCTTTTGTTCTTAAGTTCAATAAAGCATCCATTGTTGCGTAAACCACATTAAAAGAGTTTGATGAACGCATGGACTTTGACAAAATATCTGTTATACCAACAGCTTCAAGTACAGCTCTTACCGGACCACCTGCTATAATACCTGTTCCGGGTGCCGCCGGCTTTAAGAAAACTTTGCCTGCGCCAGCTCTACCGGTAATTTCATGCGGTATAGTTGTTCCAACAAGAGAAACTTTTACCATTGATTTTTGAGCTCTCGCACTGCCTTTTTGAATTGCCTTTTGAACTTCTTTTGCTTTGCCCAAACCGCAACCTACCCGGCCTGCACCATCACCAACAACCACAAGAGCATTAAAAGAAAATCTTTTACCACCCTTAACAACCTTGGCAACTCTGTTTACCGAAACAACATTTTCTTTGAAGCCGGAATCTTGTTTATTTGAAAATTTATCTGCCAAGTAAACCCCCTGCCGCCCAATAAGGCGACCTTGTAAATATTTTTAGAATTCTAAACCAGCGGCCCTTGCTGCTTCAGCAAATGCCTTAACTCTGCCGTGATAAATATTGCCACTTCTATCAAAAACAACTTTATTTAAACCCTTCTCAAGTGCCTTTTTTGCAATTAAGGTAGCTACTGCTTTCGCACCTTCAATGGTGTCTGGTGATTTCACTTTGCCCTTTAATTCCGGCGACAATGTTGATGCACTCACCAAAGTAACACCCAAAACATCATCTATCAGCTGAGCATAAATATTCCTATGCCCTCTGTAAATGTTTAAACGGGGCCTTTGAGCACTGCCAGATATTTTACTTCTTACTCTTTTTTTTCTGAACTGCAATTTTTCGCCACTGGTTCTCATATATAATCCCTTTTTCTATTATTTCTTGCCGACGGCTCCAGCCGCAGATTTGCCAGCCTTTCTAATAATTTTTTCACCAACATATCTTACGCCGGTGCCTTTATACGGCTCTGGCGGCCTTAATGATCTGATGCTTGCGGCAACCTCTCCAACCAATGCCTTATCTATGCCGATAATTGAAACTAATGTTTGCTTGTCAACTGTTATTTTAACACCCTTTGATATGGGGAATACTTTCGGACTTGAAAAACCAAGATTCAAAATAAGGTTTTGCCCTTCTACATTTGCTTTGTAACCAAGGCCCTGAACTTCTAAATCTTTCTTGAACCCTTTTGTTACACCCTCAAAACAGTTAAGCAATAAACCCCTCATTAATCCGTGCAACATATTGGTGCTTGTGCTTTGATCTTTCGCTACAAGCGTAATTTGTTTGCTCTCTATTTTTGGTTCTATTGACGATGGAAGTTTTAAAAAAAGTTTCCCTAACGGGCCACTTACTTCAAGCCCATCAGCTTTTATTTCTACCTTTACTTTTTCTGGAATTAAAAATGGTTTTTTGCCTAAGCGACTCATTTTATACCTCTGAAGTTTACTTTATTACCAAATATAAGCAAGCACTTCGCCGCCTAGTTTGGCCGTACGAGCTTGCTTGTCTGACATAAGACCTTTTGAAGTGGATACTACTGCAACACCAAGGCCATTAACAACTTTTGGCATTTTTTCGTAACCACTGTAATATCTAACACTCGATTTTGAAATTTTTTTCAGGCCTTTTATTACCTGTTTGCCTTCAGGGGTATATTTAAGATACACACGCAAAACACCTTGCTTGTGATCTTCAATATTTTTGTAATTGGCCACATATCCTTCATCTTTTAAAATTCTGGCAAACTCCACCTTCATTTTTGACGATGGAATGTCAACTTTTTCAAGAAGTTTTACATTCGCGTTACGAATGCGTGTCAGCATATCTGCAATTGGGTCGGTAATCATACTACCTCGCTAAATTTTTTTGTCTGCTGTATGTATAACAAAACTACCAGCTCGACTTTGTAACACCCGGTATCTCGCCTCTGTGAGAGAGGTTACGGAAACAAATTCTGCAAAGACCGAAATCTCTCATAAAGCCCCTTGGCCTGCCGCAAAGACGACATCTGTTTCTAAACTTTGTTGCGTACTTTTGTGGTTTGCGCATTTTTGCCACAGCGCTTTTTGTCGCCATCTTCGTATTCCTTTTTTATCTTTTCTTAAAAGGCATTCCAAGTTGATCAAGCAATTCTTTCGCCTGTTCATCGTTAGTAGCCGATGTTACTATGGTTATATTCATACCGCGGGTTTTATCTGATTTTTCTACATTAATTTCCGGGAAAATATACTGTTCGCTAAGACCGATATTGTAATTACCTTTACCGTCAAAAGAATTTGGCTCAATACCTCTGAAGTCTCTTATGCGAGGTATTGCCACATTTACAAGGCGGTCAAAAAACTCATACATCTTGGTGCCTCTAAGTGTAACTTTTAAACCTATTGGCATACCAGCTCTGAGCTTAAAGTTTGATATAGCTTTTTTTGCCTTGCGAACTTGAGGCTTTTGGCCTGTTATCGCAGCAAGCTCAACACTTGCAATATCTACTACCTTGACATTGTCTTTTGCTTCGCTTAAGCCAATATTTATTACAATTTTTTCCAGCTTTGGCGCCTGATGAAAATTTTTAAGCGAAAACTTTTCAATGAGATTCTTTGCTACTACTTCTTCATAAAGTTCTTTTATTCTTGGTTTGTTATTCATTTTCTCTTAACCTTTTAAATTATCATTTCGCCGCATTTTCTGCAGACGCGTACTTTTTTCCCGTCGAAAAGAGTATCAAACTTTGGCCTTGTCGGCTTTGCGCATTTTGGACATATCAACATTACATTTGAAATTGGCACAGGAGCTTCTTTCTCTCTTATGCCGCCCGGTTCGTTTTGAGTCGGTTTTTTATGGCGCTTTACAAAGTTTATTTTGGAAACTATCACTTTGTTTGTTTCTATATAAACCTTAAGCACTTCGCCTTTTTTGCCCTTGTCTTTTCCTGTGTTAATTACTACCGTGTCTTTCTTTTTTACTGTTAGCATTTTATCTCCCAAAACTACACAACTTCTGGTGCAAGCGAAATTATTTTTAGAAAGTTTTTCTCGCGCAATTCTCTTGCAACCGGCCCAAATATACGGGTTCCTTTGGGCTCATTTTCGTCATCTATAATAACGGCTGCGTTATCGTCAAATTTAATGTATGTGCCGTCACATCTGCGACACTCCTTAACAGTTCTGACAAGCACAGCTTTTACTACATCACCCTTTTTGATTGCTCCATTAGGGATTGCTTCTTGTACCGAAGCAACAACTATGTCGCCCAAACTTGAATAATGCCTTCTTATTCCGCCTTTTAGACGAAAAACTCTTATTTTTGTAGCTCCGGAGTTGTCGGCAACATTTAGTATTGACCTTTCTTGAATCATTTGTTTATCCTCTTGCCAATTTTACTATTAAGATTTTTGAACTACTTCCACAAGGCGCCATCTTTTTTGCTTTGAAATCGGCCTTGTTTCCATTACCTTAACTGTATCGCCTATATGTGAAAGATTTTTCTCATCATGCACATAAAGCTTTGTCGTGCTGCGTAGAGTTTTTTTGTACTTTCTATGACGGTATGCCTTCTGAATCTCTATAACGCGGGTTTTGTCCATTTTATCGCTTGAGACAAGGCCAACTCTTACTTTTCTTTTGTTTCTCTCCATCCTATTTACCTCGCTGGCTATTGGGTTATTCATTTTTTCCTGCTCTTTGCCGGTTTAGCTGGCTGCCTTTCTTTTAGCAAGGTGTTAAGTCGCGCAACCAAACGCCTCAAACTTCTTATTTCAAGACTGTTTTTTACTGGCGTGGAGAAATGTTTAAATTTTAAACGGAAAAGTTTTTCTTTTGTTTCGTTTAACTTTGCAGCTATTTCTGCATCTGCCATATTCTTTATTTCTTGCCATTGTTTAGCTTTCATCTATTCTCTCTTGAATTAAATTTCAGTTCTTTGAATGAACTTTGTAAGTATGGGAAGTTTATGACCTGCAAGAAGCATTGCCTTTTGGGCATCAGCTTGATTAAGACCTTCCAGCTCAAATAATATTCTTCCCGGCTTTACAACAGCCACCCAATGATCTGGTGCGCCCTTGCCTTTACCCATTCTGGTTTCTGCCGGTTTTTTGGATACGGATTTATCCGGGAATATTCTTATCCATACCTTTCCGCCCTTTTTTATGGAACGGGTAAGCGCTATACGGGCTGACTCTATTTGCTGGCTTGTTATCCACGCTGGCTCAAGAGCCTGAATGCCATACTGTCCAAAAGCAATAACACTACCGCCCTTGCTTTGACCTTTCATACGGCCTCTGTGGCTTTTACGGTATTTTACTCTTTTTGGCATTAACATTTTACAACCCTTTTACTTATTTTATTCTTGTTCCGCTTTTACCGATGCAGGAACGACCATATCGCCTTTTGTGGCGATCTCCTGGAGTTTTTCTTTTTCTATAAGTTTTACTTCTTCCATAAGATCTTTTTCTGTTTTCTTGAAAAGTTCTCTCTTAAATACCCATGTTTTTACGCCAATTAAGCCCATGGTTGTTAATGCTTCAGAAAAACCATAATCAATATCGGCACGGAAAGTTTGAAGCGGCACACGGCCTTCTTTTGCCCATTCGGTTCTGGCAATTTCTGCTCCACCAATTCTTCCCGCAACCATTATTTTTATTCCAAGTGCACCAGAAGCCATTGCTTTTTCCATTGCTTTTTTCATTGCTCTGCGGTAAGATATTCTTTTTTCTAACTGTATTGCAATGCTGTCTGCTATAAGCTGAGCGTCGGTTTCGGGACGCTTAATTTCCATTACATTAACAAAAGTTTTTCTTCCGGTGATATTTTCTACTTCAGTTTTTAGGTTTTCTATCCCCTGTCCGGCTTTGCCAATAACAATTCCGGGCCTTGCTGTATAAACATTTACCCTTATGTATTTGCCGGCTCTTTCAATGCCTATTTTAGATACAGAAGCCAAGCGCAATTTGTCTTTAAGATATTGCCTTATTTTGTAATCTTCCTCAATAAAATCTGGCATCTCTTTAAGGTTGAACCACTTTGATTCCCAGTCCCTTATGTAGCCAAGTCGCATTGCCTTTGGATTTACTTTGTGACCCATAGCTTTTTCCCTTCGCTTACTTCACGATGAAGAAACATCGTGGAATTATTTTATTTTGCAACTGTGACTTCGTCACCAACAACAATTGTTAAATGACACATTTTTCTTTTGTATGGCATTCCGCGACCCATTGGGCCCGGTCTCATACGCTTCAGAGTGGGGCCGCAGCCAACCCAACATTTTAAAACTTTCAAATTTTCCATGTTTTTTAGGCGGCCTGCATTTGCTACAGCACTCTTAAGTGTTTTTTCAATAAGCTCAGCACTACCCTTAGGTGTGAAGCTCAAAGCATCAAACGCTTTCTGAACCGGTTTATTGCGAATTAACTGCAAAACCTGATTAACTTTTCTTGGTGCGTATCTTGCAAATTTTGTTTTGGCTACTGCTTCCATTTCGCATTACTCCTGTTATTATGTAAGAGATGTTGCTTCTTTTGTATGTGACGAACCATGGCCTCTAAAGAACCTTGTTGGGGAAAACTCTCCCAAACGATGGCCAACCATCTGCTCGGTTATATGGACCGGAAGAAACTTTTTCCCGTTATGAATAGCTATTGTATGCCCCACAAAATCTGGAGAAATCATTGAAGCACGCGCCCAAGTTTTTATAACTTTTTTTTCTCCGCTTGCATTTTGCTTCTGAACTTTCTTCTGAAGCTTCACATCAACATAAGGACCTTTTTTAGTTGAACGACCCATCTTCTACCTCCAAACCGAATTACTGCAAGAATATGTTATTTATTTTCAAGCCGACTCTTGTGTTTTTCCTCTGCGCCTTACTATCATCCAATCCCAAATTTTCTTAGGCCTTGTTTTAAAACCTTTTGCTGGTTGATTCCACGGACTTCTTGGCTGATTGTTACCTTTTGATTTACCGCGGCCGCCTCCATGTGGATGGTCTACGGCATTCATAGCAGTACCTCTAACTGTTGGCCTTATGCCTCTATGACGGCTTCTGCCAGCAGAACCTAAGGTGATATTCTCATGGTTAATGTTTCCGACTTGGCCGATTGTAGCATAAGCACGAATAGGTATCAATCTTATCTCGCCAGAAGTCATTCTTATATGAGCGTACTCGCCTTCTTTCGCAAGTACCTGAGCCTGAGCTCCGGCGGAACGAACAAGTTGCGCACCGTTACCAGGTATTAACTCTAAATTGTGTATAAATGTACCTACTGGAATACTTGAAAGCGGAAGTGCATTGCCAAGCGATATTTCTGCTTCCGGGCCAGACATTACCACATCGCCCACTTTTAAACCAGCGGGATGAACTATATAGCGTTTTTCTCCGTCTGCGTATTGCAGCAAAGCAATTCTTGATGTACGGTTTGGATCATATTCAACTGCTAACACTTTTGCGCTAACACCTACCTTATCTCTCTTAAAATCTATTTTTCTGTAAAATCTTTTGTGACCGCCGCCTTTGTGCCTTACCATTATCATACCAGTGTTGTTTCTGCCGCCGGTTCTTTTAACAGGGCTTATTAGCGACTTTTCTGGCTCTGTTTTTGTAATTTCAGAGAAATCATCAACAGTTATAAATCTTCTTACCGGCGTGTATGGCTTAAATGTTTTTATGGGCATCTTGGTTTCCTCTGCACCTTATAAACTTAGACTTCTTCAATTACTTTTATTTCCTGACCTTTCTTTATTGCAACAATAGCTTTTTTCCAGTCGGGGCGCATACCGGCATGGGCACCCATTCTCTTTTCTTTGCCTGGTATTATAGCGGTGTGTACGCCTAAAACCTCAACTTTAAAAAGTTTTTGTACAGCCTCTTTAATCTGCCCTTTTGTTGCTTTTTTTGCAACCTTGAAAACATACTTGTTTTCTTTCTCTCTAAGAAAAGATGATTTTTCAGTTACTATTGGTTTAATTATTACATCTCTTAGTTCCATTTTTCCTCTATTTTGCTTTCCCGGATGCGCCAATCTTGTTAAGCGCGCCGGCTTCAACTATTAGTTTTTTTGCCCAAAGTGCTTCATATGCATTTAAGCTATTTGAGTCAGTAATTATTAAGTTTTGAATGTTGCGAGAAGCTGTTTTTACGGCTTTATTCATTTTCTCCAGCACAACTATAACTTTCTGCTCCGCAGCATTTAATTTTTTTAAAGCATCTACCACTTTTTTTGTTTTTGGCGTATCTATCGCAAATGAATCTACCACCACTAAACCGCCAGAAGCGGCCTTTTGCGATAAAGCCATTGCAAGCGCAAGCTGTCTCTTACGGGCTGTTAAGCGTTGATAGTAGCCATGAGGATGCGGACCAAAAATTATGCCGCCCTTTCTCCAAAGCGGAGAACGAGTGGAACCCGATCTGGCATTACCTGTGCCTTTTTGTTTCCAAGGTTTACATCCACCACCAGAAACTTCGCCTCTTGTTTTTGTTGAGTGAGTGCCAGCGCGTTTGTTTGCTTGCAACCCAACTATAACTTCGTGCAACAATGGCCCAGAAACTTCTGTTTCAAATTTTTTAGGAAGTTCTACCTTTCCAGATTCTTTTCCCTGCAAGTTGTAGATTACTGTTTCCATTTTATTATGCCTTCTGTGGCGCTGTTATTTTTTTTACAACTTTCTTTGCTTTTCCAGTGGCTTTCGCAACTACCACAGCTTTGACTTTTTTAACTGTCTTATTGATAAAAACTGTTTGATTTTTTGGGCCAGGAAGACAACCTTTAATTAAAACCAGGTTTTTTTCTGGATCTACAGAAACAATTTTTAAACGCTGTACGGTTGTTTCGTCGCAACCAAAATGACCTGGCCTGCGTGAACCCTTAAGAACTCTTTGAGGGCCTTGAGAACCACTGCTGCCTGGGGCACGCAAACGGTCTGACTGTCCGTGTGTTGATGGCCCGCCACGGAAGTTGTATCTTTTTACTACACCAGAGAAACCATGTCCTCTGCTTACGGCGGAAACATCAACCGTATCACCAGGGGCAAAGACATCTGCTTTTATCTCTTGGCCAATGGTAAAGCCGGAAATATCTTTAAGACGGTACTCTTTTAAGATTTTTTTAAGTGGAAGATTTTTCTTTGCGAAAAAACCTTTCATGGGTCTGTTGGCTGATTTTTCTTTTAACTCACCAAAACCCAACTGCACTGCTGTGTAACCGTCGCGCTCTTTTGTTTTAATTTCGGTTACAACACAAGGACCAGCCGAGACAACCGTAACCGGTATCAAGTTTCCTGTAGTATCAAAGATTTGTGTCATTCCAACTTTAAAACCAATTAATGCTTTTAACATACAAAAGCCGCCTTATCTGCTTTATACTTACCAAGGTCAATTTAACCTTTTAAGTTTAACTACTTTATTTTTATATCAACGCCGGCTGGTAAATCAATCTTCATTAATTCCTCAACCGTTTTTGGAGAGGGATCCATAATTTCTACCAATCTTTTGTGAATGCGCATTTCAAATTGTTCTCTTGATTTTTTGTCACTGTGCACCGAACGGTTGACTGTATACTTCTTAATATTTGTTGGAAGAAGTACCGGGCCAATAATGCTTGCGCCGGTTCTGCGTGCCGTGTCAACAATTTTTGCAAGAGAATCATCAAGCATTTTGTGGTCGTAAGATGATAGCCTGATTATAAGCTTTTGTGTTTGTAACTCTTTTTCGTTTATCATAAACCCTTTTTCCACCTGTTCGGTGGACCACCTTCTAAGGCGGCCACTTTTATTTATTTGCTGCTTATTTTTACTCAACTATCTCTGTTACAACTCCAGCTCCAACTGTGTGCCCGCCTTCTCTTATCGCAAATCTAAGCTGCGTTTCCATCGCTATCGGCGTTATTAACTCTATGTCCATTACTACATTGTCTCCAGGCATTACCATCTCTACTCCTGCAGGCAACTTCGCTACTCCTGTCACATCCGTTGTTCTAAAGTAAAACTGCGGACGGTATCCATTGAAAAATGGCGTGTGTCTTCCACCTTCTTCTTTGCTTAATATATATACCTGCGCTTTAAACTTCTTGTGCGGCTTTATGCTTCCAGGCGCTGCTATTACCTGCCCTCTTTCTACCTGGTTCTTTTCTATCCCTCTTAACAACATCCCTACATTGTCTCCCGCTTGCGCATCATCAAGCAGTTTCCTGAACATCTCAAGCCCTGTCGCTACTGACTTTATTGTGTCCTTTAACCCTACTATCTCTACCGCATCGCCTACTTTTACTTTGCCTCTTTCTACTCTGCCGGTCGCCACTGTACCTCTTCCGGTTATTGAAAATACATCTTCTACACTCATCAGGAATGGCTTGTCAATTTCCCTTTGTGGCAATATTATCGTTTCATCGCAGGCTTCCATTAATTTTAGTATAGAACCTTCACCTATTTCACTCTTATCACCCTGCAATGCTTTTAACGCGCTTCCCCTTATTATTCTTACTTTGTCACCAGGAAAATTGTACTTCGTTAATAGGTCTCTTACTTCCATCTCCACTAGGTCTAATAACTCCGGGTCGTCTACTGTGTCTACTTTGTTTAAATATACAACTATGTATGGCACATTCACTTGTCTGGCCAATAATATGTGTTCGCGGGTTTGTGGCATCGGACCGTCTGCCGCAGATACTACCAATATCGCCCCGTCCATTTGTGCCGCACCTGTTATCATGTTCTTTACATAGTCAGCATGCCCAGGACAGTCTATGTGCGCATAATGCCTGTTCTCTGTTGAATATTCTACATGGCTTACAGCTATCGTTACTATCTTTGTGTCGTCCCTTCTCCCCTGTGCTGCCGACGCTTTAGCAACTTCATCGTAACTCGTATATGTCGCTAACCCTTTCCCGCTTAATACTTTCGTTATCGCCGCAGTCAATGTCGTTTTGCCGTGATCTACATGCCCTATCGTACCTATGTTTACATGCGGCTTCGTCCTGTCAAATTTAGCTTTTCCCATTTTTAGTTACCTCCAGAT
>JALOBY010000032.1 GCA_023228045.1 Endomicrobiales bacterium
TTTTTTTTTGCATTCATGCTCCTTTATTGAACCGTTTCAATAAAAGAGTATCAAATGTTTTTACTTGTCGTCTATATTTAAGACTTTATCCCTTGTTTTTAGCAACACTTTTTGAGTATTATGCCCGGGATGACAAATAGCAACTTTTTTATTCTTTTAAGCCAGAAGTTGCAATACCTTGTATGATATACTTTTGCGCAAGCAAAAACAACAAAACAATCGGCGCAATAACTATTACAGCACCCGCCATTAAAAGCGCGTATTCTGTACTGTGCTGACCATTAAGGTTTGCAAGCGCTACAGGAAGCGTATACATTTCTTCGCGTATCATTACAATTAACGGCCATAAAAAGTCATTCCAGGTTCCCATAAAAGTAAAAATGCCAAGTGTGGCAAGCACAGGTTTTGAGAGCGGCAATATTATTTGCCAGTAAATTCTAAACTCTGAGCAGCCATCCATTCTTGCCGACTCTATAAGCTCATTTGGAATTGAAAGCATAAATTGCTTCATTAAAAAAACGCCAAAAACACCACCGGCCGCTGGTATAATAAGCCCGAGATATGTGTTTAATAAACCCAGATTTTTTAATATCAAAAAGACAGGCATCATGGTTACCTGGCCTGGTATCATCATTGTGGCAAGTAATAAGGTGAATAGTTTTTCTTTACCTGGGAAGCGGTATTTCGCGAATGCATAGCCGGCAAGTGAGTTAAAAAACAAACTTACAAATGTTATTGAAACCGCTATAACTACGCTGTTTTTGAAGTGTTGAAGAAAGTTTATTGATGAGAAAAGCTTTGTGTACTGCTCAATGGTTGGGTGCTTTGGTATCCACTGAGGAACTTTTGTAAAAATTGCCTGATCAGTGTTAAACGATGTAGAAATCATCCAAACAAATGGAGCCATGGTGATAACAAGGCCTACAATTAAAAACACATGAACAAGCGAGTGTCTGATTTTTTGTGAAAACTTGTAATTCATTTTTACCCCTAATATTGCGTCTCGCCCAGTGGGCGGACTTAGAATTCATTTTAATTACACTTACTCTGAGTGTTTACGCATCCACATTTGAAATATTGTTACAGCAAATATTAAACCAAAAAGCACATAGGCAATTGCCGATGCGTAACCCATTTGTAAAAACTTAAAGCCCTGACTGTACATATACTGCACTACAGATATTGTGGCATCTCTTGGGCCGCCCTTTGTCATAATGTATGGTTCGGCAAAAAACTGAAAATATCCTATTAGTGTGAGTATGGTTATAAAAAATGTTGTTGGTGCAAGTGATGGCAATGTGATGTGCTTAAAAATTTGCCACCGACCGGCCCCATCAATTCTTGCGGCTTCATAAAGCTGCACTGGAATTGCTTGCAACCCAGCAAGGAAAATAACCATATTGTAACCAAAATTTTTCCAAACTGACATTAATATCAATGACGGCATTGCCAAAGTCATTGACTCAAGCCAGTTTTTCCCTGGAATATTGAAAAGAGAAAGGGCATAATTCATAAGGCCGTAATCATAGTTATAAATCCAGCGCCATATAACAGCAACAGCTACAATTGTTGTAACTACAGGCAAAAAATAACCTAAGCGAAAAAAATCGCGCATACGAACAAAACCTTCGTTTAATAATAACGCGAAGAACAATGAAACCAACACAGATATTGGCGCGCCAACTACAAGAAAGTAGATGGTATTAAAAAGAGATTTTATAAATGTTTTATCACTTAATAAATCAATATAATTTTGCAAACCTATAAAGTTTATTTTACTGCCAGGTATAAATGTGTATACATTCCAGTCGGTTAAACTCATAAGAAATGAGAGTATTACAGGGATGATTAAAAACACGATTAATACAATAATTACAGGAGCTATGAAAATATAAGGAGTTATGTATTGTTTGAAATTGTTGTATTTGCCCTTGCCTTTCTTAATTGAGTGTATAAAATATAGAGTTAATAAAAATAAAAGCACAAAACCACCAGCAAGCGCGCCTTTTAACCACTTTTTTCCAAGAGTTGAACTAACAGTTCTTGTGGAAAGCATTTTTTTTATCTCTGAAGAAACTATTGCCATTTCAGAATCTATATCTTTCATTCCAATAACAATTTCTTCTATGTGCCTGCCAAGGCGAGAGTTTATTTGTTCCCACTCCGGTATATTTGGCGGGCTTTGTGTGTACTTTAACTGTTCACCAAAAACCTGAACCATCGGCTTTGTGGCAAAGTAACTGTCGTTCCATGCCGCCTTTAAAGACGGTAAATTATTGTTTATTTTATACCATTCTACCTGAACATCCGGTTTGGAAAGGAATTCTAATAACTTCCACGCCGCTGCTTTGTGTTTTGAATCTCTAAACATTACAAGGTTTGCGCCGCCAACAAATGAAATTGGCCCGGCTTTGCCCGCTGGAAGAACTGAAACATCCCACTTTCCTTTAAACTCATCACCACAATAACGATCTACCAAATTTAACATCCAAGGGCCTGATATAAACATTGAGTAAAACCCAGTTTTAAAGGCATTGAAAATGTTTACATCAGCTGCATCTTCTTTTGGGGCTAAACCCTCATCAATGAACCGTGCATAAAAATCCATAGCATCTTTAAATTCATTGCTCTCTACCATAGGGGCCGTGTTATCGGCATTAAGCACATTGGCGCCATTTTGCCATGCGAACATAGCAGCAATTTCAAAGTTACTTGTTGGCAAAGATATTGCGTAACTGCGTATTTTTGCTTTTGGTTTTGAAAGTGCCTTACTTACTTTGTAAAGCTCATCCCATGTTTTTGGCGCAGATGAGAAACCGACAGCCCTAAGCAAGTCTTTTCTATAAAATAAAACACGCGTGTCTACATACCATGGGACACCAACAACTTTGTTTTTGTAAACACAACTTGTCCAAGAGCTTTGAAAGTAAGCATCCTGTTTTACAACTTTAGAATCTTTCATATAACCGCTGATGTCTTGCAGGGCATCCATAGCAGAAAATTCACTCATCCAAGTGGTGCCGAGCTGACAAACATCAGGTGGAATAGCACCAATTACAGAGGTTAAAAGCTTTTCTCTTGCGGCATCCCAAGGAATAGTTTGAACAATTACCTTTATGTTTGGGTTCTCTTTTTCAAAGCGCTTTAATATCTCACTTTTTCCTATGCGCATTCCTTCTTCACCCATGGCCCAGAAAATTACCTGTTCCTGGCAAAAAACCGTGGAACTAAGAGCTACAAGAGCTAAAACCGCTACCAAAAATTTCCTTAATAACATTCTAAACCTCTTTTGAATTGGTGTTTCTAAAAATTAGCCCAGACTCTGTTACAGACACAGTTTTTCTGTCTGAAAAAACAGAGTCTGGGTTAAACCCGGATTTTGCAATACGGGTTAAATGCATCCTTACTTAAAACGATAATGAAAAACAGAACTTTAAATAATTATCGTCATACGGCCATGTTTTTGGTTCCCAATAATCTATGCCATATTTTGTTGTCATATACTCACCAGAAAACTTTGTATTTGAGTTGTAGTTGTACTCAAGTTTTACAAATAACGAGTTGCCCATAAACCTATCACCCGCATCTGCTCTTGGGGCAAGCCACTCTGTTTCTATGCTTTTCACACTAAACCATGCGGCAATTTTTCTGCTAAATTGAGTTCTTACAAATATTTCATTTATCTGTTCACGCTTAAAGTCATCACCGTAGGTGCTAAACATAGAACGAGGAGAATCGTAGTTATATTTTTGGTATTTTACTTGGCTATTAAATGCAACATCAAGCCCGTCAAAACCATAGTAACCAATACCCCAGTTTGTTCTGTTGCGGTAGTAAGAACTGTTTGTTAAACGGGTAACATCTTCAAACTCAACCGATGTCTGAAAACCTTTGTATTTTTGTGTTACACTAAAATCATAGGCCTTTTGGTCACTGTAAACATCGTCAAAGTAGGCAGGCTCCCAACGATATGTTGGTTTATACAATGTGCCAATATATCTATTTTCATACGCTAATCGTAAACCCTTCCAGAAAAGGTTGTTTGTTTCAATTCTGCCAACCATTAAACGGTCAAACTCATAAAGTGGGTTTGGCAAGGCAACATTATACAGCGGCTGAATTAGTGGCAGCGTTGTTGTTGAGTATGTTGTAGCATAATCAGAGTATTTTTCCATACCTGCTATAGCTTGAATTTGTACTTTTTTCTCTAAAAACCACTTCCAGAACTCAAGGTTGTAAACTGTATCATTTGACACTGGTTTTATTTGCCACTCACTGTTATTTACCATACTTGTATTTGAAGGTACCGCAGTGTTTTCCATTAAACCACTTGTACAATCGTTTAGGGCATAACCAACCATTTTCCAATCACTGCCATAGTAGGTTAAACGAGAACCTATGGAATTGCCGTCATAGGTGTGCTTTATGTAGAAAGCATGGTAGTTTAAGTTGTCTATATCACCTTCGGCAGTTGCACCCTTATAACCCCAATTGCCCAATATGGGTGATGCAAATGTGTACTTTGTGTATTCAAAGAATATGTTACCAATTGTAAAGTTGCTAAATTCACGGGAAAAATTATTCCCCATAACTTGTATTAGCGGCACATTTGCCTTAGGTGGCTGAGCTGAAACATTTAAACGAGAGTCGTAACCAATATAAGTTACACTTGATACGGTTGTTATTGTATTGGGGTTGTAAGTAGAATAAACAGATTGTCCAAACTCTTGGCTTTCAGAACCAATTTCCATTCTTGCAGAGAACTCATCAACCTTTGCACTTGCAATTAGTTTGCCATAGTGCGTTAGCTGTTCATTTCTCTCGGGAGTATTTAGGAACTCTGTATAAATTAAACCGCTAAAATCAACATTACCCACTGTTGGGAATGTTATTCTTAGTTTTTCTACAACTGATGGAGGCGTTGCCCAAATCGCACTCATTGATTTACCAACGGCGTAAAGCTGGTCAACAAAAATTATGCCAGATGTTTTTTCTCTGTCAAGACTTAGAATTGAAATTTCAAAACCTCTAATTTTTGCGAGGTCAATAACTTTGTTGCCTGGTTTTGACTGCGTGGAAAGCTTAAACTGTGTAAGTGGCATTGTTATTTGTGTCCAGTTTGTGTTTTTTAATACCTCAGCATCTTGAAATGTCCAAAGCTCACCTTCTGCGTCAAATATATTGTAGTTAAATACATTATTGCTGCCATCACCCTTTATCCAAATTTTAAAATACTCAAGGCCAGTCCAGTCAACAGGTGTTGTGTAGGCTTCCCAATGAGCTGAAACCCAGCTGCCCCATGGATTTTGCGTTTGGAAAAGATAATCCATCTCCATAGCATAATCGCCGTCATGCAACATTCTTGTTGCTTTAAGTTCAAGTGTTGAGTAATCGCCTGTACGAACACTGTAAAAGTCGTTTGGAGAGGGGCGTTCAAAACCATCTATAATTACTCTGTTAGAGCGAAGTGTCGGCTGTGCGACATCTTGGTCTAAAATAACCGCTTCTTCCGAATTGGTAACTGTGTTAAACTGTATTTCATTGATGTACAATTCCCCTTGACCCGCAGCACTGTCTAAAGAAAAACCAAAACTTGTGATATGCTTGAGATCTATATCCGCAAAGTCAGTCATTGGAATTTTAACCATTTGCCATACGCGAGTTACATTGGCGTATGTGTTGATTACAATTTTCTTTTCTTTGTCATCTTTGTCTTTTAATGAAAGATAAAAGATCTCGCTGCCTTTCATACCTTTAACAAAAAATGAAACGTTCCCTATGTTTGATAGATCTTTACCCTTAAGAAACATTCCCCACCCGGCATAACCCTTTTGCGCCATTGCATACTTCATTACAAGCACTTTTGTTCGCTCAGGGTCTACATTGTCACTAAATGACGCTACAAAGTCAGAACCAACATCATCTTTGTACTGGAAAATATTTGTATTGCGAACAGTTTCAAACCCTGCCTCTGCTGTGGCAGCATATAGATAAACACCTGACAACATTAACGCGGACAAAATTAGAAAATACAGCTTTTTCATTTTATTCCTCCATAATATCGCGTTCCGCCTTTGGCGGAACTTAGTATTCACTTCGTTCATACTTGGTTTGGCTTTAGTTGAATTGCCAAACCGCTCTACAAGAGAAAACCTAAGGTTTTCCCGTTTCGTCGTCGCTCACTTTGTTCGCTGAACCCTTTCCTAAGTTGTAAAAGAACATTTATATCGCGTCTCACCTATCGGTGGACTTAGTATTTTTAACCATAGAACTTGCAATAGATTGCTGGATTCGACGAACGATGACGGTCTTTTCCTTCCTCAAAAAGCTCGCCCAATGTCTACAACATTGCTCTTACTTTTTGAGTTGTAAAACCCACGACCTCGCCCGTCTCGCTCCTAACACCTATTGCAAGGTCTATGGTTGCTTCGTTCATACTTGGTTTGGCTTTAGTTGAATCGCCAAACCGCTCTACAAGGGAAAACCTATGGTTTTCCCGTTTCGTCGTCGCTCGCTCTGCTCGCTGAACCCTTTCCCCGCCTTCGGCGAGGTCTAGCCACGGGCTGACTAAGTTGTAAATGAACATTTATTGCAATATTTCTCTCAATTTATTTACTTTAACTCTGCATACAAAGTTCTAACCACTTCTTTATAGCGGGATGTTGCATAAAGTACTTCCAGACAAACTCACTTCTATAATTTTCTATCATTAAAACAGTTATGCCCTGATCTATTCCTATAAAATCCCTTGAAAACCAATTTGCGTTTAAATTCACACCATTAACAAAACCATATTGGCCATAAACATCAGCACCATAGTTTTTGTAAAGAGAACGCATCGTGCTTATGCACTCATCTGGACAAAAAGGTATTGAACCAGCAAGTGCCGATGGCGCTATTGTACCATCGTGCAAAGATTTTTGTTCAGGTACACTTCCATATCCTGCGTATCCGTCTGGCCCAAGGCAAGCGGAAATTCCCCAATAACCTTTGTAGATTTTTCTATTTTCAATGCACCATTCTCTATCAGCTATGGTGGCTTTTACTGAGTTTGTCCAGTAATTCGCGTATTTATCTCTGATATTTCTAAAATCAATAAACGCTTGACTATACTGATAAACAAATAAACTACCGGTCGGACAATAAATAAAAGCGTTACTACCTAATTTTTCAGCCGGCCTTTTCCAGGCATCCCAGTACTTTGGACTGATAGGTTTTGTTGGCGAGCCGATAGCAAGCGCGTAAATTATCATCAACTCGGAATATGAATCCCAATAGTAAGGCAAAAAACCGTTATTTTCTTTAATATCAGGCTTCCAGCCCATGCAAAGAACCGTCTTGCCATTTAACATCCAAGGCCAGTCAACTCTTTCGTAAAGTTCATTGGCAAGCGACTCTACCTCAGTGCCTTTAAAGTACTCACCCGCGCTAAGTGCCCCTGCCAAAAAAATCGCTGTGTCAATTGATGATACCTCAGAGTTCCATACAGGAGCACCTGTGCGTATATTAACAAAGTGATAGTAAAAACCATTTTTTTGAGCTACATTGCTTTGAAAGAACTTTAAGGTTTTTAGCACTCTATCATAAGCATCATTTTTGTCAACCCAGTGCCTTTGCGCGCCTATGCAGTAAGCCGTCAAACCAAAACCGACTGATGCAACACTACAAGGCGAATAAGTGGTGCTGTTGTCATTTATTAGGCCCGTTCCCTGATGATATTTGTCTAAAAAAAACTGAAATGAGTCTTGTGAGACCATATCAAGAAATTTTTCATCTTCACTTTTTAACTTGGCGCTGTAGCTTTGTATTGGAAATGAAAAGAGCAACGAACAAATTAAAAAATAAAATACAAAAAATCTGTTCAACCCGAGTTTTGCAATAGATTTGTACGGTGTTGGGCCCCGAAGGGGAAGAACCGAGGCGAAAGAGACGGATGCATTTTTGATGCAAAATTTGCAGAGAATGGTAATTCCATTCGCAAAATTGTATGTCCGCCTCGCTCTTATGAGCGGGCGAGACCTCGCCAAGGGCGGGCGGATAAAAATGCCCCATATCTTTCGATTAATTCCAAATCCTATTGCAAAACCCGAGTTAAATATTTCCATTATTTTTTTAGGACAAGTTTCCCAAGAGATACAGTGTAACCACTGTTTATGTTGCCCTCTTTCATAAGCGACCATGCTATGCTGCCATAGCTGCCATTTGAATAATCGTAAGAGTTAACAACTGGCGAAACACTTATAAAACTTTCTTTATCTGGGTCTATGCCAATATATTCCCATGCGATGGCGGCTTCAATTTGATAGCCGGGTTTACCATTTACTCTACCCACAAATGAGTCAAACTTAACTTCGCTCTCATTAGGTTCTTTTGAGTGAATCCAATCCCAAGCTAACGGATCGCTTGTTTGGGATGTTGGCGTAAAGCCAATATGAAATGTTGCGTTATCTTCATCGTAAAAACCATTTTTTAAAGTGTCAATTTGCAACTCTACGCTATCGTCGTATTTTATGTCTTCGCCACTTTTACGGCAAATTATCTCTTTATCATAAACAACTGTGGCAAAATATAGGTATTCTTTATCCCACATAAAATAACTTTCAGCCGAAAAGTTTTTTGGGTCTTTTACATCGCCAGATATAATGTCCCTTTGCGCATTGTACTTCATTGCTTTTGCTCTGCGCCATTCATCAAGTTTGCCATCTATAACCACAGGCGGCACATTCTTTTTGATTGACTTTACCTTTATGGCAAAACTTTCTTTTGGGGTTGGGTTTATTGATGAGAACATTATATTTTCTATGTAAATTGCTCCTTGCCGTTTGGTTACATTCTGGTCAAAAATCAACACTAACTCATCCATTGCGCGCCAGCTGGTTATTCCGTCAAAGTATTCAAGAGGAATTACAAACCTTCCCCATTCATTGGTTATGCCCTTAAGTAAGTACTCGCCAAGCTGTTCCTTGTTTTTAAACTGAATGGTTAAATTTCTGGTATAGCCAAACTCCTCATCGCCCTTTATGTTTATCATCAAATACTTATAGTCGCGCATATCTTTACCACGCAGTTGCGTAAAATATCCATTTGTTGCAGTTTTTGGTACACCTGGTATGTAATCGTTTGGTGTATCAACATTATATTCAAGGCGCAGAGAGTAACCGTCACTTCCAATTCTTGGAGTAGATGCAAATGACAATTTGCAATACTGCACCGTGTCTTGCGGGTTACAAGACCAAACCCCAGAGTTGCCTGAGACCTTATTTAGGGTTTTGCCTGAGTCAAAATCATCAAGCAGCAGAGAAAATATAGAGCCGTTTGCGTAAGGCGATGCCGCGCATATTAGCGCAAGAAGCACTGCAATAGATTTAAGTGTTTTTATAATCATTATTTCTCAATTACAAACTCTACCCTGCGATTTCTATAACGACCCTCTTCAGTAAGATTTGATGCAACCGGCTTTGTTAAACCCATACCTGCGTAAGTTAAGCGTTCAGCGGGAATACCCATATTTATTAACTCATTCATAACTTCTTTAGCTCTGTTTTCTGAAAGCTTTTGATTGTATATTTCACTGCCTTTACTGTCAGTATGGCCATCAACACGCACATTCATATCCGTATGATTTTTAAGCACTCTATATACACTTTCAACCTTGGGTAATTCGGAATCTTTTACATTGTACTTGTCAAAATCAAAGTTAACGC
>JALOBY010000033.1 GCA_023228045.1 Endomicrobiales bacterium
TTAAAGCATCAATATAGAAACCATCGTGGTCTTTCTGAAAATCATAAAATTAGTTACTTAAAATGGTTTTGCTACTTCAAAACTATCAAAAATAGCAACACTTTTTGAGTATTATGCCCATTGCGAGGGCTTTAGCCCGTGGCAATCTAATAACTAAGACGAGATTGCTTCACCCCCCTTCGGGATTTCCGCCTTTGGTGAGATCTAGCCCCTTTGGGCTGACGCAATGACAACTAAAAAAGCAGTGCCTGTCATTCCCGAGGTAGTAATTGGGAATCTCAAATATAATTTCATAAAGTCAGATCTCCGATAGAAACATTCGGAGATGACAACTAAAAGAATGAGAAGCAAGAAGTAGCTTTCCAAAAATAGTCGGTACAAAAAAGCCTGTCATTCCCGTCCCGAACAAGTGTAAGGGAACTTGATGTATATTGTTTTATGGTTTTTTATTGTCATCCCGAACCTCGCCAAAGGCGGGGAGGGATCTTACAGATTTCTCCCTTTGGTCGAAATGACATAATTATAGTTTTTAGACGATATCTAATCGAACATTAGTTGTAAAACTTATAAAAAGTGAGGTAAAAACAAACAATGCTTTCAAAAGTAATTTCAAGCGCGCTTAGCGGCATAGACGCAAAACTTGTTTTGGTTGAAACATATATTGCTCGCGGCCTTCCAAGTTTCTCAATAGTTGGTTTGCCCGATGCATCCGTTAAAGAGTCAAAAGACCGCGTTGTGGCAGCTATCAGAAACAGCGGTTTTGATTTTCCGTCTAAAAAAATAACCGTAAATTTAGCGCCAGCCGACTTAAAAAAAGAGGGCTCAGCTTTTGATTTGCCAATTGCCATTGGATTGCTTTGCGCAAGCGGAGTATTAGAAAAATCATCCATTGAGGGGTGGCTTTTTACAGGTGAGTTGTCGTTAGATGGGCAGTTGCGCGCAACAAAAGGCGTACTGCCTATGACAATTGAATCGCAAAAGAAAAAGTTAAAAGGCATAGTAATACCGCACAATAACCTGCAAGAAGCAGTTGTTGTAAACGGGGCAACGGTGCTTGCCGCGCAAAACCTTTTGCAGGTGGTAAACTATTTTTTGGGCAACGATAAGTCAATTGCCCCGCAAGCAGGGCAAGACACATTTGATTTTTCAAATATCGCATATGACTTTGACTTTTCTGATGTTAAAGGGCAGTGGTATGCAAAAAGAGCGTTAGAAGTTGCATCCGCGGGGTCTCATAATGTGTTAATGGTAGGCCCTCCGGGTTCTGGCAAAACAATGCTTGCAAAAAGAATTGTTACCATACTTCCGCCAATGTGTTTAGAAGAAGCACTTGAGACAACAAAAATTCACTCGGTATCTGGCTTTATGGCTACTGATGGAGCACTTAAGGCGAACAGGCCATTTCGCTCGCCGCACCATACAATTTCCGATGTGGCTTTAATAGGCGGAGGGGCATTTCCAAAACCTGGTGAAGTAAGTTTGGCACATAATGGAGTTTTATTTTTAGACGAATTAACCGAGTTTGATAGAAATGTACTTGAAGTTTTAAGGCAGCCGCTTGAAGAGCGCAGTGTTTGCATATCGCGCGCAAAGCATTCCGTGGAGTTTCCTGCATCATTTATGCTTATTGCCGCAATGAACCCTTGCCCTTGCGGTAATTTGGGAAACTCACAAAAGGAATGTGTATGTTTGCCTCACGCCGTAAGGCGATATCGCTCAAAAATTTCAGGGCCGCTAATGGATAGAATAGATATACATTTAGAAGTTCCTGCAGTAAAGTTTGACGAAATGGTTTCAGATGTCAAAGCCGAAAGCTCATTAGATATAAGAAAAAGAATTTTACAGGCGCGAGAAATTCAAAAGAGTAGGTTTAAAGGTTTATCTATCAGAACAAATGCCCAAATGTCATCTAAACTTGTAAAAAAGTTTTGCAAAATTGAAGCTGATGCCTTAGGGCTTTTGAAAGTTGCCATAGACCGCCTTGGTTTTTCCGCCAGAGCGTATGACAGAATATTAAAGGTAGCAAGAACCATATCCGACCTTGAAAACAGCCCAACAATTACATCTGCCCACATCTCAGAAGCCATACAATATAGGCAGTTTGATAAAAATTTGTAAAGTGATTTACAATTCCTTTTTTGTTGTAACCATTTTTGTTAAATCATTAAAAAGCTCTTAAAAACTACTATTGACAAAGAAACAGCAATGTAATAGTATTTAGGTGTAACTAAACAATTATTCATATTATGAACAGCTATTATTATAATAATCTTCAAATTAGAGAAGTTTTTCATCTTGAATTTCTGCGTGCTTTTGCAAGGAAATTAAAGCCGTCTTTTTTTGCTTTAAAGGGTGGGGTTAATATGCGGTTGTCTTTTGGTAGTATCAGGTATTCAGAAGATATGGATTTAGATGTTAATACTATTAACGTAAAAGCTCTGAGCGATACAGTTATGAAAATACTTGGATCAGTTTCATTCCAAAATGAACTGAAAGGGTTTGGTATAGATAAAGTTTTGCCTCCAAATATGGCTAAAGCCAAACAAACCGATACAACCCAGCGATTTAAAGTACATCTTATTACTCATCAGGGTGAAGACCTTTTTACAAAAATCGAATTCTCGCGCCGCAAATCCGTTGGCAATGCGGTTGTTGAACCCGTTTCAGAAAAAATATTGCGCCAGTATAAAATGTCGCCGTTAATAGTCAGCCATTATGATGTTGATAGTGCCTTCGCACAGAAAATTAATGCACTGGCTAATCGCAGTGCGGTGCAGGCCAGGGACATTTTTGATTTGTATATGTTGTCAACACAATTGTCGCCGAACAAAAACAGTCGGATTAAAACCGACGCAGTAAGCATCAAAATCGCTTGCGAAAATGTTTTTCTTGTCAGTTTTCATCAATTCCGAGATACGGTGCTGAGTTATCTTGCAGAAGAAGACAAGGCAGCCTATGATAGCCCTGATTTGTGGGATGAAATTAAACTAAGGGTTCATGATCTTATATGTCAAAACAACTAATTATAATTGAATGCATTAAAAAGCTGAACCGCCCGATATTTACTACCCGTGAAATAACGGACTTGTCTGGCAAAAGTGCGTCCAATGTAACCCAGACGCTCAACTATCTTGCCCAGCATAATGCGATAAAGAAACTGCATCGGGGTGTTTGGGGAGAAGTTACGAGCAAGCTCATAAGCCCTTACATGCTTATACCTCATTTATTTACATCAACCAGGGTGTATGTTTCATTTTTGAGCGCCTTGCATTTGCACGGCATCATTGAGCAGATACCGCAGACAATAACACTTGCTTCAACCACTCATACGAAAAAAATCAGGACAGCTATCGGGGTGTTTGCAGTTCACCAAATATTGCCGGAATTCTTTTCTGGCTTTGACTGGTATAAAGGTACCGTAAGTTTTTTGATAGCACAGCCAGAAAAAGCATTGGCAGATTGCCTTTATCTTTATACCAAAAAGAAAAAGCAATATGGTCATTTCCCAGAGCTTAACCTGAAAAAGCCTTTTAGGATACAAAAAGTAATAGAATGGATTGAAAAAATTCCAGACCAAAAATCCATAGTTGCCGCAAAAGCCAAGCTTAATGAAATTTTGAGTTCTAAAAGTACTTCGCTATAAATGGAACACGATAAAGACAGGGTGTATTGATACTTGATTGGTGTAAATTTGGCGATTTTGGCGATTACTTGGCGAAACCACATCTCAGAAGCTACAACCCAGACTTTGCAATAGGTTTGAGAACCGAGGCGAAAGAGATGGAGGCAGTTTTGACGCAAAAGTTGTAGCCAATGGTAATTCCATTAGCAAGGGTTTTGCGGAAAAAAATGTCCCATATCTTTTGACGAATTCCAAATCCTATTGCAAAATCTGGGTTTAATACAGGCAGTTTGATAAAGGTGTGTAAAAGGAATAGAATACTTTATGACGAAAAAAGGAAATGATTGAATAAGTAAAGTTGCGTCCTCCAAAGCTATTTCATCAATACAGCGAATAGCTGTGATTATTGATGAAATGTTAGCGTCGGAGGGCAAGTTGAAAACCTCGCCAAAGTTTCAGTGGCGGGTAAAGCCTGGCACGGAAGTTCTATTTTAAAATAACAAAGCAATCGGTAAGTGAGGCTGTGGCTCGTGGGGAAAAGGTGGCGAAAGTGAATGGATATTTGTTATAATCTGTCTTCCTGCCTCCGTCCCCTATGTCAAAGAACGTAAATTTTGGAGAGATTCTATAAAAAAATAAAATGAAAATAATAAAATGGATTTTTTGTTTACCAGCCGGACTAACTGCATCAACACTTGCGCATATATTGCTCTTGCATTTTTTTGGCATCGAATATGAATATGAGAAGGTATATCAATTCTGGCATTCTTATGATATGGGGGGGATGTTTATTTCATGTACAATTATGATATTTATTGATAGATTCATCACATTCGGACTTTTAGTTTGGGTATCTTCGAAAGTAGTTCCATCAAAAAATATATTATTTGCAAAATATATCAGCATTGCTACTGGTATCATAATATTTGTCTTTTATATTTATCTCGTATTTTTCAGTAAAGTATCAATAAATTTCAGTATGTTGTATAAAAATACCATAGATTTAATTGCAATGTCATTAGGTTTGTTGTTTGGTTATATAGCATCAAGAGAAATGAAAGATTAAAATTATAATAAATCATTGCACCTGTAAAATAGGGGACGGAGTTAGAATGTTAGGATAGTTGACAAATATACTTTTAGGCGGAAAGAATTGAAGAAAAAAGGACGAAGAAACAAAGTATCAGAAGCCAAAGCGTTAATAGTATATTTGGGGATACGAGAGCTTGGAATAACGGGAAGTGAAATAGGTAAAGCGATAGGATGTGCGCGGCCAAGCATCAGTTATTTATTGAAGATAGGCGATGGCAAATTTGATGGCAGGATGTTATTATAACATTCTAACTCCGTCCCCTATGTCCAATTGTTTTAGTAGTATCACCTATTAAATATTGGTTGAATAAAGACACATCTTGTTTAAAATAAAAATGCAATAAAAGAATACAAGGAGTTGTTTTATGAAAGATTTTAGAGTGCTTGCGATACTAATGTGTGTTCTAGTTCTTAGTTCATGTTCTACTAGAAAAGAACAGTGTATATATTTTGGAGATAAGGCGTATGAAAACAAGGAATATGAGCATGCGATTTTATGTTATGAAGAGGCTATGAGTATAGATACGAAAGATAATGATAAGATTTACAACTGTATGGGTATGGCATATCATGCAAGCTATAGGAAATATGATGAAGCAGTTGAATGTTTTGAAAAGGCAATAAGAATAAACCCAAGAGAGTATATATACTATATAAACTTAGGTGATGTTTACGCAGAAAGTATTGATAACTTTGATAAAGCAATAAAATGTTACAAAAAAGCAATTGATATTGTCCCAAATGAGGTAGATGGATACTTGTCTGCAAGTATAGTTTGTTTTAAATATAAGAAATATGATCAGGCTTTTCAATATGCTAAACAAATAATAAGTATGAGCCCAAAATCTCCCAATACATATACTAGAATGGGAAATGCTTACTACAATAAGGGAGATTATAAAAAAGCGCGTGAGTGCTTAGAGCAATCAATTGTGATTGATCCAAAACTCCCATATGCATACTTTGGTTTGGGTAGTGTTTATTATGTTGAAGGTGATGTTGATAAAGCAATTGAATACTATAATAGAGCATTGAATATTGAGCCAAAATTTAACAATGTTAACGAAAAATTGTCCCAAATTTATACAGTTGAAGGGGATAAATACAAAGCGCAAGAAAATGGTTCTAAAGAACCTTGGGCTGGCTTCGCCTACGGTGAAGGTGCTAGAGCACCATACACTGATGAGTATGATTTTAATATAGACAATGCGCTTGAAAAAAGATCAGCTGAAATTAAGAAACAACAAAAACCTATATTTTAGTTATCCTAATATTTCTAATTTGTTTTAAAAATGCTGTATAATTTGCCACATTTAAATGGAGGTTCAATTTAATGAGTTATTATATTTATGAAAATTGGGTAGCAGAGAAGAAAGCGGTAATTCATAAAGGATCTTGTGGATATTGTAAAGAAGGAAATGGGTGTCATGCAAACCCATTAGGAAATAAAAATGGTCAGTGGAGTGGTCCTTATTCTTCATTTAAAATTGCACAGAACAAAGCTATTGAAACAGGTAGACCGGTTAAAACACATAGATGTTGTTGTTAAAAAAGTAAAGGCATTTTAAATTTCAAAATTCCAGTGATATAATACCTGTTTAATCTGTTGAGTAGTTTTCTTGAATGATTCAAAAAATAAACTCAAACCACATCTCAGAGGCCATACAATATAGGCAGTTTGATGAAAATTTGTGAAATTTAGTTGAAAGTGCGCTGCTAAAAATGTTATAAATTGAAACAGTTATGATATATAAGGCAATTTTAGCATTATCATTATGTTTCTTTTCTATGCCGCTTTGGGCGTCTTACGCGCTTAGCATTGGCAATTATGTGCAAAACGAGGCAGAAAGCGTTTGCACAAAACTTTCTGCGCATGGCTATAGTGCCTATGTGCTTTATGGGCCAAGCTGTGAGGTTCGCGTTGGTAGTTTTCAATCGGTAGAAGAAGCTCTTAAGTTGGCAGATAAACTTAAGGTTGAAGATAAGCTTGTGGCATCGGTAGTTGAAGAGCAAGAAATTGATCAGGCGCAATTTGGCTGGAACGCAATTGAAAATGGCCGCAGTGTTGATGAAAATGCTCCCGGCAGTTATTCAGACCCAAAGGCCAGAAAAATTGTATCCCTTGGCCTTGCGCTTTTTGGCAGGCCGTATAAATACGGCGGAACAAGCAAAACAAATGGCATAGATTGCTCATATTTTGTTCAGACCATATTTAAAGAGTTAGGTGAAAGCTTGCCTCGCACAGCGCGGGAGCAGATAAAAGTTGGACATGAAGTTGACATACCCGACCTAAGAGTTGGCGACCTTGTTTTCTTCAAAAAAACCTATTACCTTAAAAAGAAAGATGGCAAGAAGGCAGGAAGTTATACAAGAGTTAACCATGTTGGTATTTTTATTGGGAACGGGGAGTTTATGCATGCCACTACAAATGTAAAGCATGTTACAATATCCCGCCTTGATGAAAAATATTTTAGAGAACGCTTTGCCGGCGCAAGACGGGTGCTTAAGTAGGGGGCACTTAAAAAACTCTTGGGGCCCCTAATTATGGAACTTAGTTTGGAAAATATTGCCGTTCTAAAGCTCTCTCTTATAACCGATATAGGCCCTGTAAAATTTAAAAAACTAACCGAAGTTTTTGGGAATGCTCAAAGTGTTTTTAACGCAACTGCCGATGAGTTGCGTTTTTCTTGTGGGCTTAGTGACAAAATAGTTAAAAGCATATTAAGTAGCGCCAAAGATGATTCGGCTGTTGAAGCAGAGTTAGAAAAAGTGCGTAAAGCCGGGGCAATTGTAGTAACTATTGACAGCCCCAACTACCCAAAAACGCTATTAAATTTGCCCGACCCTCCAATAGTTCTTTATATGTTCGGTGAGCTTTTGTGTGCCGATGAAAATGCTGTGGCGGTTGTAGGCACGCGCCTGCCTTCGGCTTATGGTACCAATGTTGCCGATAAAATTTCGCGCCAGCTTGCGCAAAGCGGCATAACAATAATTTCAGGCCTTGCATCGGGCATTGATACCTGCGCGCATAAAGCGGCATTAGCAGTTGGAGGCAGAACAATTGCGGTGCTTGGCAATGGGTTAAATAAAGATTACCCAGCGCAAAATGCAAAACTTAAACGAGCCATCGCAAAAGGCGGCGTGGTTATTAGCGAGTTTCCTATGGATTTACCTCCCGATAGAGGCAACTTCCCACGAAGAAACAGAATAATTTCCGGCCTCTCCAGAGCGGTGTTGGTTGTTGAGGCGGCATCCAAAAGTGGTTCGCTTATAACGGCCGATTTTGCCGCCGACCAGGGTAAAGATGTATTCGCGGTTCCTGGGTCTATATTTTCAAAGATGTCCGCAGGTACAAACGAGTTAATAAAAAATGGCGCTCATATTGTTCAACGCGCTCAGGATATAATAGATGTGTTAGACCCGCTTGCGTGCCTTAAGCTGCAGCAGGTTGCTTCAAACGAAAGTGTGCCTTTGGAACTTAACCAAATAGAGCAAAAAATACTTACCGAGGTTGAAAAAAGTTCCTCTGGTATTTCGGTTGATGTGCTTTCGCATAACCTCAATTTAGTTGTAACGCAGGTGCTTGGCGCTCTCTTGGGACTTGAGCTAAAAGGTGCGGTAAAAGAAACCCCGGGCAAAATTTTTGTAAGAAATTACTAATTAAAATCACTAAATGAATCTCCATCTCCCGCCAAGGCGGGACTGGGCAGTATCAGTGGTTCTAATTCTTTCTTCCTCTCCCTTGATGGGAGAGGATTGAGGTGAGGGTGATAGATTGACGATTAGCCCCTCATCCCATCCTTCTTCCCCAGACTTCACGGGGTCCAGAAACTTACCCGCAAGGGTAGAAGGAGTTACGACATAATACTCTCATAAATGGAGAGGAAGAAAAAACAGTCGCGACACAGTCCCGCACCAAGGGGAGAAGGAACAATTCGGTAACCGCCCTGAAAGCAGAGCGGAATTATCAAGTTAAAGGAAATAAAATGCCAAAGTATCTTGTAATTGTGGAGTCGCCGGCAAAAGAAAAAACCATCTCCAAATTTTTAGGGCCGGACTATATTATAAAAAGTTCGTATGGCCACATTAGAGATTTGCCTGGTAAAGAGCTTGGTGTTGATATTGAAAAAGATTTTGAACCTCGCTATGTGGTAACTCCAAAAGGTAAAAAAATAGTTCCGCAATTAAAAGCATATAGTAAAACCGCAGACATTGTTTACCTCGCAACTGACTATGACCGTGAAGGGGAAGCAATTGCATGGCATTTAAAAGAGGCGCTTGGTCTTACTGATAAAAAAGCTAGCCGCATAACATTTCACGAAATAACAAAAGAGGCATTGGTTTCTGCTGTAAAAAACCCGCGCGCTTTAGATGTAAATTTAGTTGATAGTCAGCAGGCAAGGCGCGTATTAGACCGGCTTGTGGGTTACAAACTTTCGCCGCTTTTGTGGCGCAAGGTGCGCTCAGGGCTTAGCGCGGGCAGGGTGCAATCGGTAGCTGTGCGTATGATTTGCGAAAGAGAAGAAGAAATAAAAAGTTTTAAACCGCAAGAATATTGGAGCATCAAAGCAAACCTTGAAAAATTGAAA
>JALOBY010000034.1 GCA_023228045.1 Endomicrobiales bacterium
GAAGCAATATATGAATAATTGAACGGGTTAGATCTACCCAAAAATTTCCTATCTCAGATACACTTTGGTGAACAAATGCTCTAATAAAAGCAACCATCGCGGCAATACCAGTTGCAGCAGACAAGAAATTCTGCACTGTCATGCCAAGCATTTGCGTAAGATAACTCATAGTACTTTCGCCGCCATAGTTCTGCCAGTTAGTATTTGTTACGAATGATATAGCGGTATTTAACGCAAGATCCCACTTCAGCGGCCCAGATCCATTTGGATTGAAAGGCAATAAATGCTGAAATTCTAAAATAAGAAAAAGAGCGACAATTCCTATGGCATTGAAAATAATTAAATTCAACGCATAGGTTTTCCAATTCATTTCTTCAGCAGTGTTTACGCCGAACAATTTGTAAAGAGTTTTTTCTATCGGCATTAACAACGGCATTAAAAAGGTTTTATTGCCAGAAAACACATTAGCCATATATCTACCCAAAAACACAGAACATATTGTTAAAACCGATAAAAAAAGTATGAGCTGTAGTACCCATCCACTAAACATAATATGAAACCTCCATACAACAAAAAAAATTAAGCTATATAAATAAAAAACACCAGAGAACCTATTTCTTTGGTGTTCTCTCAAAAGTAGAGGCTTAATGCGCCTCTTAGACTTACGGGGTTAGCTGTCGGGCTCGGGTTTGAGATGTCCCCTAATCCCGCCATCAGCGAGATATTAGCCCCAAGACTTTTAAAATCAAAGTCAAATTTGGGTTCCCCATCTTTCCATCCCGCTTTAACGAGATTAAGACAAGTTCAGTATGTTGTTTGGATTCTACTGCTTTGTTTTATTTTTGTCAATAAAACTTACATGACCCCAGTATAAATAAACTTAAAATTACTTCTTTCTAATATAAATCTGACCGGCTATTGCGCTATCTATGGCAATTTGCGTTTGGCCTGCAATTATTACAAAAGATGGGCTTTTCTGATGAAGTTTAATGGTAGCACCCGGGACAACACCCAGCGAAAATATTTTATGAATGAACTTATGCTCACCTGTTACTATATAAGCCACAACTCCGCTTTGCCCAACAGCAAGTTTTGTTAGCGGCACAACTATTGCCTCTATCTCCCCTTCCGCTTTTTTACAACACTCACCCGAAGGAATTTTTGAACCGTGCGGGCAATACTGAGGATGCCCCAAAAGCGTACAAATGGCATCTGTAACATCATGAGATATAATATGCTCAAATTCACAAGCATTTTTATCTAAATCTTCTTTTCTAAGCTCGATAACATCGGCAAAAAGACGCTCCGCAAGCCGGTGCCTTCTTGTGATATCTCTGGCAATTTTTTCTCCACTTTGAGTTAATGCAAGGTCGTTTCCATTTTCAACTATCACATGCCCTTGTTCCAAAAGTTTATCCAAAATACCTTCAGTAACACCACTTTCAATTTTTTCTTTTATTTTTGAAAAGCTTTTATCCCCAACTTCTATTGACTTCCAAATAATTCCAAGGGCTTCTTCCACATCATAATCAAAACATACTTTCATAACTGTACCACCTTTTTTACAAAATTTTAAATAATTTTATTGCGAAGTTTAATGCTCCACCAAATAATATTGCGTAAGTAAACACAAATAGCATTATTGTTAAAGCTAACTTCCAGCCCTTTTCTCTAACGGTTACAAAAAATTGCGCTATACAAGGCAAAAACAGTGTTATTATAACCGCGCTAACAGCAATTTGCGCATGAGAAAGCAGACCATTTTTTGCCATTATAAAAAACCCTGCCGCACCATAATCTCTTCTTAAAAAACCCATAATAAAGTTACCGGTTGTTTCCGCAGGAAGGCCCAAAAACCCGACAATAACAGGGCTTGCAAGTTTTTGCAAAACCAAAAGCGCGCCAATTTTATCCAGAGTGAAAAGTATAACAGTACCTAAAATAAATAATGGAACTGCCTCTTTTAGATACCATAACATTCGCATATAAACTTTTATTAAAATGTTTGAAATCATCGGCATTCTAATGGGTGGCACTTCTAAAATAAATGGAGACGGCTTGCCAGGCACTAACTTGTTGGCAAGAAGCCCAACAAAAACAAGAGAAGAAAATACCGACATAAACCAGATTGCCGTAACTTTAAATGATAAGCCGCCCAAAAGCCCTAGCACCACACCAAGCTGCGCTGAACATGGAACACCAAGAGCCAAAAGCAAAATAACCAAAAATCGTTCGCGTTTTGTTTCAAGAATTCTGCTTGTGAGCGTTGCCATAGTGCCGCAGCCAAGCCCGAGCATCATAGGTAAAACCGCTTTACCGTTTAAACCTATGAACTTCATAAGCTTATCTAACATTAAAGAAAGCCGCGGCAAATAGCCGGAATCTTCCAACACTCCAAAAAATAGAAAAAAAGTTGCAACAATCGGCATTATAATTGCAAAGGCATAGGTTAACGCCATAGTTATTACACCAAACTTACCAATAAAAAAATCTCTAATTATTTGTGGAAGCGATAAAGCACTAATCAGGTCAACAAAGAAAGGATTAACATAAACTGCAAAAACTTTTTTTTCTAATAAATTAACTAAAAAACCAGCACCAAACTGTCCTACAAACTTATACATAATAAATAAAACAAAAAACACAATAAAATAGCCCAAGATGGGTGACATTGATAAACTTCCTACTTTTGAAAGAAATGAGGAAGCTGACGATTTGACATTTTTTTCCACACGAGAAACCACAGAAAGCGCAAAATCATTTCTTGCCTTAAAAAGTTTGTAACTAAACTCGGCAGCAGGAACTTTTTTATTAAGTTTTTCCACCGACTTCTCAACAACTTTAATGTTATCGTTTTCAAAATACTTTATTGCATCATTCTGGCCAGCAAGCAATTGCGTTGCAATTGGCTTGCACACCTTCTGCGCGCTATCTTGAGGGCAAATTGAAGAGATACCCTGTTCTACATCTGATGAAAATATTTTTGGTGAAATTGCCACCTTAGCAGAAACAATTTTCTTTTTTAATTCACTAATACCAAAACCTGTTGTAGCTACAGTTTCAACTACACTGATTCCAAGTTGTCTTGAGAGCAATTCTTTATCAATTTTTATGCCTCTGTCTTTGGCTTCATCGGTCATATTAAGAACTAAAACCATTGGCAAACCAAGCTCCATAAGCTCGCTTGCTAAGAGCAACGAACGCACTAAGTTTTTAGCATCTGCCACCTGCACTATAATATCCGCCGACGAAAAAAGAATATCCCTTGATACCTGCTCATCTTCGGAACTTGGCAAAAGCGATATAGTGCCTGGGGTATCAATAACCTCAAAGTGCTTTCCGTGCAACTCCATAGTTCCGCGGCTTACATCTACAGTAGTTCCAGGGTAATTTGAAACAACCGCATAACGCCCGGTAAGCCGGCCAAAAACAACCGACTTGCCAACATTGGGGTTTCCAACTAAAGCAATTTTAGACACCTTATCTGCCATATTAAAAACTCTCTTTTATTTATGTCACCAAAACGTATCAAACTCTTATTATTGAAATTTGATTTCAATATAAACTCAAAAAAAAATTATTTTTTTGCTGCGCACGCCCTGCAAACTCCAAAAACCTCTAACTTGTGCGATAATGGAACAAAACCCTTAGAGAGTGCAACTCGCTCTTGAAGTTTCTCAAGTGTAGGATCAAACACTTCAATTAACGATCTGCAACGAGTACAAATTAAATGATCATGATGTTGATGACCATAGAGATGTTCGTATTTTACTACCCCATCGCCAAAATCAACCTCACTGCAAAGCCCTAACGATAAAAATAACTTCATTGCGCGATAAACAGTTGTATGCCCAATACCGCGGTATTTTTTTTTGACTAAAGAATGCAATTCATCAATAGAAATATGTTTTTCAACCCCAAGGAATGTTTTAAGAATGTTCTCCCGTTGAAGCGTAGAGCGCAAACCTTGTTCTTTAATAAATTGCTGTAAAATTACTATTTCTTTTTTCATAAATTTATAATCTCTAATGAAATTGTTTTTCAATAATAGCATCTAAAAACAATATTGTCAACTAACAATTTTATAGATTCCCGATTAAGCACTCGGGAATGACAAACCATAAATAAAAAGCCCGCCGTGTTTTAAACACGACGGGCTTTATTACTTATTATTTATGCTTCTTAATACTCAGGTGGCATTTGTGGCATTTGCATTCCAGATTTCTTCTCAGGAATATCTGTTATCAATACCTCAGTTGTAAGAAGAAGCCCAGCTATTGAAGCTGCATTTTGTAACGCAAAACGCGTAACTTTCGCAGGGTCAACTATACCAGCTTTTAGCATATCAACATACTCACCAGTTTCAGCGTTAAAACCAAAAGAGGCTTCTTTGCTGTTGCGCACTTTATCTACAACTATTGAACCATCTACACCGGCGTTAAAAGCAATCTGGCGAATTGGCTCTTCTAATGCGCGTTTTACTATATTTATACCTGTTTGCTCATCAAAGTCATTGCCTTTTAGTTTATCAAGTACCGATAGAGTACGCAAAATTGCAACACCGCCACCAGGCACAACACCTTCTTCCACACCGGCTCTGGTTGCGTGCATTGCGTCTTCAACTTTGAACTTTTTGGCTTTCATTTCGGTTTCAGTTGCCGCACCTACATTAATAACCGCTACGCCGCCAACAAGTTTTGCAAGGCGTTCCTGAAGTTTTTCTTTGTCGTAATCTGATTTAGTTTCGTCAATTTGTTTACGAAGTTGAGAGATGCGTTTATCAATTTCCTTTTTATCGCCAGCACCTGAAATAATTGTTGTGTTTTCTTTATCAATTACAACTCTTTTTGCCTGGCCAAGCATATCAAGTGTTGCCTTATCAAGTTTCAAACCAACCTCTTCAGATATTACAGTTCCACCGGTTAGTGTGGCTATATCTTGAAGCATCTCTTTTCTTCTATCTCCGAAACCAGGGGCCTTAACAGCCACAACTTTTAAAGTGCCTCTTATTTTATTTACAACAAGTGTTGCAAGGGCTTCGCCGTCTATATCTTCTGCAATTATTGTAAATGGTCTGCCTGTTTGCACAACTTTTTCAAGCAAAGGCAAAATTTCCTGCATTGAAGATATTTTTTTGTCGGTTATTATAAGGTAGCTATCATCAAGAGATGACTCCATTCTTTCGGCGTCGGTAACAAAGTACGGTGAAATGTAACCGCGATCAAACTGCATACCTTCTACAACATCAAGGGTTGTGTCGGCCGATTTTCCTTCTTCTACGGTTATAACGCCATCTTTACCAACTTTTTCCATAGCATCGGCAATAAGTTTTCCTATCTCTTTATCAGACGCTGAGATGGATGCAATTTGGGCAATTTCTTCTTTACCTTTTACCTGTTTTGCCATCTTTTTTATTTCTTCTACAACCGCGACAACGGCCTTATCTATGCCGCGTTTAATATGCATAGCGTTTGCACCGGCAGTTATATTTCTTAAACCTTCAGTAATAATCGCCTGAGCAAGAACAGCCGCCGTTGTGGTACCGTCACCGGCAACATCGTTTGTTTTTGAGGCAACTTCTTTTACAAGTTGAGCGCCCATATTTTCAAATGGATCTTCAAGCTCAATTTCTTTTGCAATGGTTACGCCGTCGTTTGTAACAACAGGGGAACCATATTTTTTATCAAGTACAACATAACGGCCTTTAGGTCCGAGTGTAACTTTTACGGCATTGGCAAGTTTGTCAACACCATTTTTTATAGCTTTACGCGCTTCGTCGGTATAAATTATTTGTTTTGCCATTGTTTCTTTCCCCTTTTTTTTAATTACTCAATTATGGCCAAGATATCATCTTGACCCATTATCATATATTCAACATCTTCAATTTTAACTTCCGTGCCAGCATACTTACCGTAAAGAACTTTGTCGCCTTTCTTAACATCCATAGCAACAACTTTGCCATCGTCGCCAATTTTGCCTTTACCTACTGCGATAACTTCACCTTCTTGTGGCTTTTCTTTTGCGGTGTCAGGAATTATTATACCACCCTTTTTTACTTCTTTGGACTCAGAGGGCTTTACAAGCACTCTGTCGCCAAGCGGTCTTAAAGCCATAACTGTACCTCCTGTTTTTATTTTTACTCATTTTTTTATCACTCTGCTTTATAGGGTGCTAATTATAACATGAGAGATATTTTTTGTCAAGTGTAATTTCTATGACGGGGAATATTAAAAAATTGGCACTCTTGATTTACAAGTGCCAATTTTTGTTAAATAACTTTTACCCTAAAACTTTGCGCCAAGACCAAGTACATAACCTATACGCCCATCAACAGAATTGGCACCAAGCTGCAAATATGTTGCAGGTAACAATGCGAGGTTTATGCCGCCCTCAATACGCACAATATTTACCTTACTGGTAAGATTTGTTATGGAGCTATCAGGTATTACATTTATAGAGTTATATCCTAACCCAACATAAGGAGTTATAACCGGCAAATCAAAAGACGCAAGAGCATTAACACCAATATCGTCGGCCTTAAATTTGTTTACGCCAACGCTTGCCTCAAATTGCGTATAAATTGCCTGCACAGAAACATTTGGGACTACAGGCAACGCACTTTTAATTATTCCATAACGAACTCCCCCACCTATTAGCGTTGAATTCTCATATGAAACAAAGCGGCCAATAAGGTCAAACTTTGCCGGCAAACCAATCTCTGCCTGCAAAATTGGTAAAAACATATTGTCTACATTAGATGCCTTTACAATTGTGTTTTCATCGCTTGTTTTTATTATTGGTACATGAATACCAATGTCAAGGCCAGGAAAGCCCAAAACCTTTGCCTGATGATAAGAACCACCACCAAGCAATACCCCAAAATCTTTTGCAAAATTATCAAGGTTTTTCTGTGCAACCGAAGAAGGCACACCAGATAAAGCATTATTGAACTGATCAAATGGGTTTGCGGCAAAGGAACAAGCAACAATAAAAAAGAAAACTGCTTGAAAAACCAATAACTTTTTAATCATACTTCCTCCTATGCTTTAGTTATTTCAATTTTTTATGCACAATCTTATGCACAGAATTAACAGGTAAGGTGTTTTTTTTCCACAAAAGTCTAATACCTTCAAGCGTAAGCTCTGGAACAATCGCACTTATTTTACTTATATTTTTGCAAACAGAAACTGCGAGACCACCCGTTGCAATGACCTTAACATTTTTGCCAATTTCGTTAGAAATGCCATCTATAAGCCCTTTAATTAAACCAACATAACCAAAGAAAATACCAGATTGCATACACTCCACAGTATTTTTGCCTATATATTTAGATGACTTTGAAAAAACAACGACAGGAAGTTTTGAGGTGCTAATTGAGAGAGCTTTTAGCGATAATAGTGGCCCGGGTGCTATTGCCCCACCCATATATTTGCCATCTTTACTGATACAGTCAAATGTTGTTGCTGTTCCAAAATCAACCACTATTAACGGGCCACCACATAATTTATACCCTGCTACGGCGTTGGCTATCCTGTCGGCGCCTATTTCTTGTGGTTTTGGGTATTTGTACTTAAGCAAACCTTTTGATTTTGTATATGATACAAAGTACGCACCACACTTAAAAATGTTTTTTGATAATTTCGCAAAAACACTATCAAGTTCCGGTACAACACTTGCAATAGCAACAGAAGTTATATTTTTCGCATCAATGTTATTTTTTACAAGAATTGTACTTAACTCTTTTGCATATTTATTTAAGCCTGCTTTTTTGTCAGTTGTTAAACGAAGTATCTTGTTGCACAAAGGGACATTTGGGTTTTTGTACAAGCCAATTGTTATGTTTGTATTTCCAATGTCAAAAATTAAAAGCATTTTTTCCTTTTTTTCACAGGTATCTTATCTATGTTGTCCACTAAGTTCCAAGCATTATTTTTTTAGTTGTCATTGCGAACCCGAAAGGGTGAAGCAATCTCGCCTTAACTATTAGATTGCCGCGCTTCGCTCGCAATGGGCATAATACTCAAAAAGTGTTGCTAAAAACAAGGGATAAAGTCTTAAATATAGACGACAAGTAAAAACATTTGA
>JALOBY010000035.1 GCA_023228045.1 Endomicrobiales bacterium
TTATTCACAGCGCCCGTTGCAACAATAACTGCATTACCAACCAGTTCTTTGCCGCTATCGGTAAAAACTTTAAACGGCTTTTGCCCAAACTCAACACGGGTAGCATTTTCTGAAACAAACACGCATCCACTCTGCCGTGCATGATCCATCATTTTCATCATCAACTCAGAACCATCTATCGATTGCTCCCCCGGCCAATTTTCAATGGTCGTTGTTGTCGTGAGCTGCCCACCAGGTTGCGGACCTTCCAACAATACTACTTGTAACTTTGCACGCGAAGCGTAGATTCCAGCTGTCAAACCAGCAGGCCCAGAGCCGATAATAATTAAATCATAGATCATACAAATCCTTTAAAAATTTAAGTTTTTTTCTATTCATCACCTTATCCGTTCGATATGAATTCGACTTCGCTCATCCTGAGTGCTGACCGCATCCTTCGATACATTTTGCTTCGCAAAATACTCAGGACGAGCGGTCAGTGTATCGAAGGATAGAGCCGAACGGTAATTCCACCACATTCTACACAAGCATTCCGGCGAGTCAAAACCAAACATTACAGCAAGCAATGTTACACACAGAAAACACGACTGGCTGTAACAAATCAAGCTTTTGATAAAAAAAGGCCACTAAAAAAATATTTCTTATGATAATTATTTTTAGAGTTATAATTGGAATAATTCTAAATAGAAAATATAAAAAAGTTTGAGAGAGGATGTTTATAATGTTTTTGCGAAAAATATCACTGGCATTTTTTTTCTTCCTGATTGCCACCAGGCCACTGGTCTGCATGACGGAAACGTTAACGCAAACACAAACTCAAACGAACATATATCCTTCGCTTGATGACCTTAATAATACCTTAGAACAACAACCGACAAAACCCATCAATCCGATGAAATCGCGCAACAAAAACAACGCGAGTTTAATAATAAACTTTTATATAACTTTTCTATCGCGATCCAACCGATCGAAATTCCAATAGGCTTTTACCATAGCGACTGGATGAAACTCACCCATTTGGCAGCAAACTGGGGACTTGAATATTGGTTTTATAAAATCGCAACACAAGCTTTACTCACCAGCGAGATTGAAAAAATCTTACAAACGCCAAGTACCTCGTATTTTTCTTTTTTAACTATTCCCCCTTCGATCATCACACCACTCATCATGTATATAATCGGAGCTCGCATAACCACTTTTGCTCATGATCGTTATTTGATTGGTGAAGAGAAATATAAATTTGATATCAAAGCCACCTTTAAAGGTATAAAAGTTGAAAATCCCATTCCTGTTGCATCGATTATCAGCGCATTTATTCCAAAAAGTGCCGCTCTTTGTGCAACACCACAAGGCCTTGGAAATATATCTCATTCAATTTTTAAAGGTCTTAACCTGCTTCCTGCATGGACTGAAAGCTTTTGGTACATGCTTACCGAAGACATTGTGGCGCTCTATATCTTTCTTGTGTATTACAAAAAAGTAGTCATCAAGCCACTTATTGCAAAATTCATAGAAAAAAATCAGGCAGCAATCGAACAGTTAAAAACAAAACAAAGTGAACTAATAAAAAATAATCAACAACAACAGGCCAGCGAACAAGAAGAAACCTTTGTACAACTTGCTCGGCAGTCTATCCAAACAAGCTTTTTGCCTTGGATGATAAATAAAACAACAAGTTTGAACGTTTGCAAAACAGTAACAAGAGTTGTGCTGGCAACACCAGAACTTTTTGCCAAGGGAAAACAATTTTATAACGCATACCAACAAGTAAATAATAAAAATAAAAACCTAAGACAAGGATAATTATGATTACAATAAAAAGAATTTTCTTTTTCATCGCTTTGTGCGGTGCATGCACAGGATTGATGGCCAAAAACAAACAGCCCAATTTTAACCCAAACAATATAATGCCCCAAAAATTTCTTGATATAATCAACGACATGGACCTGTCATACAAAACTACCAGTGATACTAACCAGGCAAAGATTACACGCCTTGAAAATGAGCTAGAAAATCTCACTAACCAATACAGTCCTGGAAGTGAAGATTACAAAATAAGAAAAGAAATCAAACTTAAACAAATAGAGCAACTTCACGAAGAATCTAAATATGAACGCGAAGCCGCAAAAAATGCTGGTAATTTTGTTACTGGTGTCTTCGATGTTGGGTTAAAAACATACTTAGAAATTGAAAAAAACAAAGCCTTACACCAAACAAGAATTGAAGAAGCTGCTGTAAATGCTGCGGTTACACAGGAAATTAAAAACGATGCAATCATCAAAACTGCAGAAAAACAGATTGAAGCCTTTTTCAAATTTTTGGATAAAGACAATTTGCTTAAAGTCACACTGATTATCATTTTGGCCGTTGCAGGCATTGTAACAACATATTACGGAGCAAAGTTTATCTTTAGATGGCTCAACAAAATTATTGCCGCCCAACCAAAACTTGCAAGCCAAGAAAAATATAAAAGCTTAGTGCGACGCATTGCAGAAACAATTTTGCCAGCATTTCTTTTGGGCAAACAACCACCTATCAAATTTGAAGAATCAATTGTTTTCCCACCAAAACTTGAAGCTGAAATGAAAGAACTTGCCGAAATGGTTCGCAAAATTACAAGCCACAATAAAGCAGCAAAAAAAGATCAAGATATGATGCTCTATCCTCGATTGTTGCTTTACGGCCCTTCTGGAACAGGTAAAACACACTTGGCTAATAACTTGGCTGAATGGTCTGGTATGGATTTTATGAAAACATCTGCAGATCGTTTTTGCCAATATTCAGAACAAGATGCAATCCGGCTCATCCACGAACAGTTTGAAGTTACACGTCCAACCATGATTTTTATTGACGAAATAGATACATTTGCAAGCAATCGTAACGGCATGACCGATTCGAAAAAGATCGCCATCTTCAACGCCCTGCTTGTTGAATTATCAAATTTATCACCATTAACCATGGTGGTTGCTGCATCGAACCGTGAACTGGATATTGCACTGAAAACACGATTTAACATGAAAAAATTAGTACCACTGCCAGGCATGGATGAACGCATTAAGCTCATACAGCTTTATTTAAAGAAATATATTAAAAACATGTCGCCAGACATTAACGATGCGGTCATTAATCAAGCCGCCGCGCAAACAGAAGGCATTTCTGGCCGAGAACTTGAATCGATGATTCATGAAGAAATGTTTAATAAAACATTTACTCGAACAAGCAACAACACGCTTACGCTTGATATTTTTAACGAAGTATTAAATCAAACCATCAAAGACAGACAAGAAATTACCAATTACACCAAACCGCTATAACGTGCCGATATATTCGGCAAGTTCGTGATAAGCATCCTCTCCAATGGCAGGCTGTTCGATATTCGTCCAGCCTGCCACCCCCTTCAAATCAACAAACCGAGAAAATTTGTTAAACCAAAGTGTGGGATGACGACGGCCAAGCCTTTTGGCAATATCAAAATCAGCATGCTTTTCAAACTTTGAAAGCATCATTACCGATGCATGATTAACCGGAATTTTATTTTTTACAAACCATGGCGCATGCTCAGCAAAAGCGCTGTTAAACGTCAATAAATAAAGTGGGTCTTTGTAACCAGCAGCCAGCCCCTTATACAATCCTTTATAAAACCACGACACACTAATTTGTGGCAGATAACACATGATGAGCGGATTGCCAAGCACCTGAACAAACGATTTTTGCAAATATTTTCCAATTTTTTCTGCTTCTTGTTCCAAGTACCTGTAATACAAATTACCGCCTTTTACTTGCATCAAACGCAATATGCGATCTCGACGTGGAACTTTGTTACTTTTTTTTCCGTCGCGCAATGACATAAATTTGTTAAACGTTGCAGCGTCATAGCTCATTGATGTTAAAAACATACCGGACTTTTTGCGACAATACATTTCAAGATCGATTACCACGCCGCCCAAAGTAACTTGTTTTAATATCGGACGACTGTTCCATTCTTTAACAAAAACATGTAGTGGTTTTGCAACTTCTGTTTCCCAGAATGTCTGATCAATGGGCGACGGCAAGTCTTGATACACTTGTTCAAACATATCAACAGCGCAGCGTTTGGGTAAATGCGGAGCATAAATGTTGTTTGCAATTTCATACCCAATTAAAATGCTTGGTATTTTACCATTGTGACGATTGGCACCTTGCTTGATTTGTTGAGCACAACATTCAAGTGCATCCCAAAATTGTTTAAGTTTTTCAGCTCCAGGCAAACGAGCGCGAAAGCTATAATACATCTGTGGATTGATCGTAAGCCACAAAGCATCAAGCTTTGCCTCATATACATAATCAATGAGGTCTTGACGCGCTTTTTCTCGGTCTTGTCCTTTCCAAGGACCTTTTACATCATCACTATAAAAAACATCCATATCCATCCACGCAATTTTGCGTGCTTTTGCCGTAGGATAAAATGCTTCCTCAAAAACAATGCCCGGAAATCTTTTTGGCTCGGCTGGGTAATTGACTATTTTCCTGCCAAAATCGCATACATCTTTTTTAGACTTCAGCTGGGCAAACTGCATCACTTGGCCGGTCATGCGCTGGACAAGTTCAAGCATTTGGTCACGCAGGGCAATATCAATGGGACAGACATGAAAATTTTCTACAATACCGGCAAAAGAAAGCGCTGATGAGTAAGTAAAAAAAACATGATTTTTATATTTTTCATTAAACCAGTACATGCCATAAGGCAATGTTTGCTGCACAATGCCATCAACGTCATTACAGGCCAAAGGAAGTAAAAACAAGCCGTCACTGGCGCATAGTTCACTTTTACTTGCCATGCTTGATAAAAAATCTACACCACGGTGAGGAGCGCTGAGCGTTGTATGATAACCAATGGGACGTGTTTCGAGTGGATGCGTCATAAAAAATTTGAGCAGCCACAAAAAGTTTTTTTGTGCTTTTTCACGTTCTGTTTCAAAAGTTAGCCCAAGTTGTTGCCAAGCAAAATCACCATAAACCAGATTTTTTTCTATACCCAAAGCATTAAGCAGCGGCGCACATTGTAAAAGGAGCTGATCTCGTGCTTGAGTAAAAATGGGAGGAAGCACTATGCCAACAACTTTTCCAGCCAGCATGGCGTAGTTGTGCATCAAGCTAAGCACTTTTGAACACAAATGCGATTGATTGATGGAGTTTAAAAAGCCCAAACTTAAAACAAAAAATACGGCATTATATTTTGCCAAGGACAGATGGGCAGAGGTTTGATCGATAATATCGTCCAGCGATTTGTAGGTTACATGGCACCCTGTGTTTTTTAATGAATCGACAAATGGTTTGTAGATCCATTCTTCGCGTTCGGCGGTATCGACAATTGCAACTTCTATTTGTTTTGATTTGAGCGCCTGCCACATAAAGTGTTGACATACGAAGAGCGCCACGCACAGCGCAGCGCTCTGTTTTAAAAACCCCCCGGTTCCCATATACCCCCCTTAGGTAAATCTTAATTTATATTTTAAACGTACAGGAGGGTTAAGGTAAAAATCAATAATTATTGAAAGATACATGATCTTAGTGCAAAGCTGCTAGCATGATGGCCATAAAAAAGGGAGGTTTTATGAAACTATATATGTTCGTCGTAGCCATTGTTTATTCATTCCAACTGGCACATGCCATGCAACAAGAAAAACCACATCAGCCCAATGAACAAGAGTTAAAAGAAATTCAAAAAATTGTTGATAAGACAAAGATTACAGTTGCCCAAATAAAACCAAATGAAAATATTGGAGATCAAATAAGTTCAATTGTACAGGTAGCCCTGCAGAATCAAAAGCTACAAGAGGATTCTGAAAACAAAATCTCTAAAATCATTGTTATTTCCATAGAAAAAGAAAATCATATAACAGTTGATGAAGTGATACCAAAGATAACCAACACTGTGTCAACTGAAAAACAAATAGAAATCAAAGAACTTTCCCCGTCCTTTTTCAAAAAAATACACACCAAATTTATGGATGCATATGTAGATAGAATAAACTGGCAGCCCATCTCCTTTGTGGTTGTAATACTAATATTGACAGGGATATCTTTGTGGACTCTCGCAATGGTAGGTATTATCGCACATACTTATGCTGGCATACCAATGGTACACAAACATTTAGACGGCATAACTTCAAATTCTACTTTCAATGAAACATGTCTTATGGAACTCATGAAAAACAACATGACAACTTTTTGTCAGCAACAATATGATAATGATATGACATTGTACTTTCTAGTCGGGTTTCTTGGATTTCCGGCAATGATAAGTTTGGGTGGAATTTTAAGCTTAATCGGGATTACCATACATAAAATTAATGAGTATATGAAAAGAGGAGCGACAGATACTTTGTAAAATAAATAACAAAACCACCTAATATTGGAGGTCTTATGAAACTATGTATGCTTGTCACAGTTTTTCTTTGTTCATTTCAACTGGCTCATGCCATGCAACAAGACCCAACAAAACAACTTGATAAAAATGAGTTAAAAAAAATTCAAGAGG
>JALOBY010000036.1 GCA_023228045.1 Endomicrobiales bacterium
GCCTGGGATATTTTGTTGTTGACAAGACTATTCTGGGTTTGATGAAGAGGGAAGCGATTGTTATGCATCCTCTTCCGCGGGTGGACGAAATTACTCCAGATGTCGACAGCGACCCAAGGGCAGCATACTTCCGGCAGGCAGAAAACGGATTGTATATTCGCATGGCCCTGCTGAAAAAGGTGCTCTACAAGTCCTGGTGGCGCAGGCATATATGGAAGAGGGCTGCATAGCCTTCCAAAAGCAATCGGCAAAATTGATTATGCCGATATGGGACGAAAGTCCCTTTTTTTCTTTGTGCTTTTCTGATAGAAATAAGCTATGAAAAACAAAACAGATAAACGGCTCAACGCCGTTGAGCCGTTAGAATATGTTAGGGGATTTACTCAATTTTTGGGTTGCAAAATTGATTTGTCAAAAAGGCCCTTAATTCCAAGGCCAGAAACAGAATTTTGGGTTAAAAAAGCCATAAATTATATCAAGTCAAACAATCACAATCATTCGCGATCGCGAACTATTGTGATTCTTGATATATTTAGTGGGTCGGGGTGCATTGGTTTGGCAATATTGAAACATATAAAAAATGCAGAAGTTTTTTTTGCAGATATAGAAGACAGGGGCGTTGGACACAAGACAATTAAGTCTGACGTTTTTTCAAATATAAAAAATAAGTTCGATTTTATTTTTGCCAACCCGCCGTATATTCCAACTAAAAACAAAAGCTTGGTGCAAAAATCTGTTTTGGATTTTGAACCACACAAAGCCTTGTTTGCCAAACAAGACGGACTTTTTTATATTAGAAAATTTTTAAAACAAGCAAAAAATCATTTAAATTATAATGGTATTATATTTATGGAATTTGATTTTCCACAAAAAGAAGAAATAAAAAAAATGTCTGAAAAATTTGGCTATAAAACCTGCAAATTTTATAAAGACCAATATGGTAAATACCGTTGGGTTGTGATAAAATAGAAATGAATATGGATGGAAAAGCAATACAATTATCGCCCAATTCGCTAAACTTATATTTAGACTGTCCGCATTGTTTTTGGCTGGACAAAAATTTAGGAATAAAAAGGCCACCGCCATATCCCTATGCTTTAAATTCTGCTGTGGACACTTTGTTAAAGGAAGAATTTGACGCTTATCGCGCTAAAAAAATTCAGCACCCGTTATTAAAAGAAAACAGCATAAAGGCGCATTTGTTTGAAAACCAAAAATTGCTTAACCAGTGGCGGAATAATTTAGCCGGAATAAGATATTTTGACCAAGCTTTGCAAGCCACTTTGTTTGGGGCAGTAGATGATATTTTAGAATTTGAAGATGGAAAATTAGCGGCGCTGGATTATAAATCAACCGGAAGCAGGGTGGCAAATGTTTACGACAGATTCCAATTGCAGTTGGACACATATACATTTTTACTTGAGAAAAATGGATACAAAACACCGCGCAAAGGATATTTGGCATTTTATATTGTTGATAAGGAAAAAGGATTTATTGACCGCTTGCCATTTAGAAAAGAGTTAATGGAAATAGATACAAACCCATCGGATATTTACGCAATATTTAGTGATGCGGTTGCTATATTAAAAGAAACAGAACCGCCAAAACACAGCCAAGATTGCCAATTTAAAAGGTGGCTGGACGGCGCTAAAAAATTTAATAAATAACGCCAATATGCGAATGATATGCCAATGACGCGAATACGGATTTGCATCATTTGCATAGATTTGTAAATTTGCATTTTTTATGAAAATACCCAAATTTTTAAAACAAAAAAGAAACATCTGGATTATGGCAATTGTTGCTGTAATCTTAATTATTGTTGCATTTTTTATTTTTTCACCCAAAAACAATAATGGTAAAATACAAACCGGTGTTGTAACAAAACAAAACCTAGAAGAAACAGTTCTTTCAACCGGCCAAGTTGTAAGCGGAACAGACCTTAATTTGAGCTTTCAGGGAAACGGAGTTGTAAGAAGAGTTTATGTTTCAGAAGGCGACCATGTTTATCAAGGTCAAATTTTGGCTTCATTGGATCAGTCTAGCGCTTCTGCAACCTTAACCTCGGCAAAAGGCGCGCTGGCTCAAGCTCAGGCAAATTATGAAAAATTAGTAAATGGCGCAGGTTCAGGAGATATTCAGGCTTTGCAGGACGCTGTAAGCACGGCCAAAGTAAATTTAAACAACACTTATAATGGCGCCTTAACCACGCTAAACAATGCCTACACTGCAATTTATAACGCATATTCTGCTGTAACTACCTTGCAAAATGATTATTTTAGCGCAAACGATCAAGAAGGAATTCAGGTGCAAATTAACAGAAATAATATAGGCGCCAAGTTAGAAAATGCAAGTTCAAGTATAGCAGGAGCCAATGGCGCAGGTGCCATAGATAATGCAATTTTAAATATAGCAAACGACCTAAATAGCACTTTTGGTTCTTTACAAATTATACGAGACCAGTGTGACCAAGGAGTTTACTATTCAAGGGTTGCGTCTGCAGATAAAACAACTATGGATACACAAAAAACAGCAGTGAGCACTGCAATAAGCAATGTTAACACTTTGCAAAACAGTATTGCCTCTTACAAAATTGCCTTGCAAACCGCAGAGCATAATTTGGAGTCAAAACAAGCCGCGCCGCGTCAAGAAGATATTGACCTGGCAAAAGCCCAAGTGCTTTCTGCACAAGGACAGGTTGAATCTGCGCAAGCCACACTTAATAATTTAATTGTGGTGGCTCCAACATCTGGAACAATTACGCAGGTGGATATTAAGGTTGGCGAGCTGGCAACCTTGTTTTGCAGAATATAAACGATTTGCACGTTGAAGCCAATGTAAGCGAAGCCAACATTGCCTCTTTGCAAATTGGACAGGATATTGATTACACATTTGACGCGCTGGGACCAGACCAACATTTTACAGGAAAAGTTTTAACTGTAAATCCTGCCTCAACAGTAATTTCCGGAATTGTTGATTATTTGGTAAAAGGAAGCCTTGATAATGTTCCTGGAATTAAACCCGGCATGACTGCCAATATGACAATTTTAGTTGCAAAAAAGGATAGTGTTTTGGCTGTGCCATCAACAGCAGTGATAAATAAAAATGGTAAAAACTATGTTAGGGTTGTTGATGACCTAAAAAAACTAACATATCACGAGGTTCAGGTGCAAACAGGTTTGCAAGCCGATGGGGGATTAATTGAAATTGTTTCCGGACTTAACGAAGACCAAAAAATTGTAACATATTTAAAACAATGAGCTTGATTAAGGTTGAGAATTTAAAAAAGAATTATGTTAATGACGAAGTTGTTACGCATGTTTTACATGATATAAATTTTAAAATAGAAGAAGGGGAGTTTGTGGCAATAATGGGACCTTCGGGATCTGGAAAATCTACGCTAATGCACATTTTGAGTTTTTTGGACAGACCAACTTCCGGACACTACAGGTTTGAGGATAAAGATACAAAAGATTTTGACGATAACTATTTGGCAAAATTAAGAAACGAAAAAGTGGGATTTGTTTTTCAATCTTTTAATTTGTTGGCGCGCACAACTGTTTTAGACAATGTAAAATTGCCTTTGGTTTACAGTAAATTAAAGGACCTTGATAAGCTGGCAGAAAAAGCCTTGGAATCTGTGGGCCTTTCTCACAGGCTAAATTATTTTACAAACCAAATTTCTGGCGGAGAAAAGCAGAGGGTTGCAATTGCCAGGGCTTTGGTAAATAACCCGGCTGTAATTTTTGCTGATGAGCCAACTGGAAACCTAGACTCAAAATCCGGTAACACAGTAATGAGTATTTTACAGAAATTAAATAATCAGGGCCACACAATTATTTTGGTAACCCATGAAACCGATACTGCAAATCATGCTAAGAGGATTATACGCATTAAAGATGGACAAATTGTTTCTGACGAAAAGGTGACAAAAAGAACAATTGCCGAAGCAGATAAAGACCTAGTCAAATAAGTTTTTAAAGTTCATCAAGTTTCAAATTATAAAGTCGGCTTGATAAACTTGTAACTTTATAACCTTTAACTTCGTTATGGACTTTTCTGGGACAATAAAATTGGTTTTTAGAACTTTGCTTGCAAGAAAGGGCAGGTCGTTTTTAACTATATTGGGAATTGTTATTGGGGTTGCCGGCGTTATAACAATTATTGCCTTGGGGGCTGGAGCAAAAAGCTTAATTATTGGCCAAATAACAAAATTAGGTTCTGATTTATTGTCAGTTCAACCGGGAAAAAGCAATGAAAAAGGGCCACCAGCCCAGTTGTTTGGAATTGTAATTACAACCTTAACAAATGAAGATAAGGACGCTATAAAAAATTCCGGTTTGGTCCCGCACGCCAAATCTGTTTTTGGCGCTGTAATGGGGTCGGTTTCTGTGAGTTGGCAAAACAAATCAGTTGACACAAATTTTATGGGAACCGAATCCACAATGCCCGATGTTATAAATATCACAATGGCTTCGGGTAGATTTTTTGACCAACAAGAAGGCGAAGGTAATGCAAATGTTGCTGTCTTGGGCGCAACAGTTGCAGAAGAATTATTTGGAAATTCGGGCGTGGACCCAGTGGGCCAAGTGGTAAAGGTTAGGAGTTCTTCTCAAGCAGAAGCTGGTGGTGTTCCTTTGCGTGTGGTTGGGGTTACAGAAAAACAGGGGAGTTCTTTATTTTTGGATTTAGATGACCAGGTCTTTATGCCTTTGGAAATTGGCCAGCAACAAGTGCTAGGAATACATTATTTGCGCGCAATTGATGTAAAAGTTGATTCTGCTGAAAATATTGACCAGACAGTTCAAGATATTACAAACCTTTTGAAACAACGTCATCACATAAAGTCTGAAGCAGATGTTGATTTTACTGTGCGAAATATGGCTGATGCAGTTGATATTTTAAACACAGTAACAAGCGCGTTAAGTTTGTTTTTAACTGCAATGGCAGCAATTTCATTGGTGGTGGGTGGTATTGGAATTTTAAATATAATGCTTGCCACAGTTGCTGAACGCACGCGCGAAATTGGTTTAAGAAAAGCTGTTGGCGCGTCAAATTCAGCCATAGCAAGACAGTTTTTGCTGGAGGCGGGGGTTTTAACTTTCTTTGGAGGTATAATTGGCATAATTATTGGCATATTGCTTTCTTATTTTATTTCTTTGTTAATGAGATATTTGGGATATGATTGGGC
>JALOBY010000037.1 GCA_023228045.1 Endomicrobiales bacterium
TTCGAAAGAAGGCGCTAAACAACTTGGCGGTTTCGGGAGCATAGGTAAATTGTTCCCTCCGATGTGGGACTGGCAAACTTTCTGGACAATGACCGCATTTCTTTCTGTTATCCTGGCATTTATGAACTTTCTGCCAATTCCGGCGCTGGATGGAGGTTATGTTTTGTTTCTGCTTTACGAAATGTTTTCCGGGCGTAAACCAAACGATAAGTTCCTTGAGTATGCTCAAACAGCCGGCATGATGTTGCTTTTTGTGCTGATCATTTTTGCCAACGGAAACGATATTTTTAGAGCGATATTTAAATAAAGTTTATCTCGCCAAAGGCGAGATAAACCTCAAACTCTTTAAACTTTTAAATAAACGATGCAACCAACAGTACTTTGCTATCCCAAATGCGGAACCTGCCAAAAAGCCGAAAAATGGTTGAAAACAAGCGGAATAGCATATATTTATCGACCTATAAAAGAAGAAAATCCATCGAAGACCGAATTGTCTGAATGGATAAAGAAGAGCGGGTTGCCTGTCAGTAAGTTTTTCAACACAAGCGGTTTACTTTACAAAGAGCAAAACATGAAAGACAAAGTAAAAACTTTGACTGAAAATGAATTGATCGATATTTTAGCTTCAAACGGATTAATGGTGAAACGTCCCGTTTTGCTTGCGGGCGAAAAAGTGTTGGTCGGATTCAAGGAAGAAGAATGGAAAAAGCTGTTGAGCAAATAATTCTCACATTACCCCATTCTTATATCATTTACTTGTGCAGTTTCTGCACATTTCATATTGTTTCCGGTTTTCGAGAATTGATTCTCTGAAATCGGAAGCTTTTTTATTGTGCCAAATTGAAGAGAAACTTTGATTTTCAATATTGCTAAAAGCATGTTCGGAGTTTTTATCAAAACAACAAGGAATCAAATCACCTTTGGCATTGACCACAGCTCCGCTCCACAGGCGCAGGCAACGATTTTCCAATGTGTTTTTTATGTGGTATTTTCCATCATTGTCCATTTTATACCGTGCATATTTGTCAATCGAAGTTAATAATTCATGCCCGTTCTCAAAATTGTATAACTGAGCCGTTTTGAAAACCAAACGATCAGCATGGAGTGACTTGGCGAGCATCTTCATGTCTCGCATTTGATGTTCGTTTGTTTTGAATACAATGAACTGAATTTCGACAAAAGGAGTGATGGATTTTAATTCATTTTTCCATGCTACTATGTTTTTCACCCCCTGAACGGCTTTGTCGAGCTTTCCGCCTATTCTATATTTTTCATAAACTTCTTGCGTACTGCCATCGATTGAGATGATAAGTTTGTCGAGACCTGACAAAACAATTTCGCGCGCTTTATCTGAATTCAGCAATTGCGCATTCGTCGAAGTTGACGTAAAAATCTTAGCTTTATGTGCATAATTGATAAGTTTGGCGAGATTTTTGTTAAGTAATGGTTCTCCCTGGAAGTAAAAAATAATATGCAAGAGCGTCTCCTTCAGTTCGTCCACGATTTTTTGGTAATTTTTTTCATCTATATACATTTTATCGGTTAATTCACGCTGACTTACAGGACATTCAGGACATTTCAACTGACAAAAATTGTAGGGTTCGACTGAGATAAAGTAAGGAAGCGTTTTATGATGAAAGTTGGACTTTTTTTTGGAGCTTAAATAGGAGAAATAAAGCTTCGACAAATTGATTATTTTTCCGAAACTAAGGTATTTGGTGGCATTAAATGTATGTTTGATGATTTTGAGATATAAGCGCATTGTACTAAAATATTGTTAGTCGATTTAAGTATCAGGTATATTGCAAAGCTTTTTAACGTCTTGTTTATTCGTTTTTTTGGAAAAATGTAAAAAAACTCTTGCAAAGTAAGTCAAAATTGACTGAAAGATTGTATATTTGTAGCCAATAATTCAGAAATTATTTAAATAAAAACCAATTTATAACAAAAACACAATTTTATGAGAAAGCAATTAATTTTTGCGGTTTCGATGGTGCTTGCCTTGGTGTTAAGTTCTTGTAACAAAGACCTTACAGCCTTAGATCCAAGCTTATTCACATGTACACCAAACCCGCTTGAAGTAAAAGGCGGAAAAGTTGATGCAACTATTACCGGAACTTTCCCGGTTAAGTATTTTGCAAAAAATGCTACAGTAACAGTTACACCGGTACTTACTTTCGATGGTAAAGAAGTTAAGGCCGCTGCTTCAACTTTCCAGGGAGAAAAAGTAGTAGGCAACAATCAGACTATTAGCTATAAAGCAGGTGGTTCTTACACTATCAAAACTTCTTTTGATTATGTGCCTGAAATGGTTAAATCTGAACTTTGGTTAGATTTTAGTGTAGCTACCAGCAAAAAAACTTATGCGTTGCAAAGAGTAAAAGTTGCTGATGGCGTTATCGCCACTTCGCAATTGGCTTCTAAAAACTTTGGAGTCGAAAACGGACCGGTAATTTTAGCCGACAAATTCCAACGTGTTATTCAGGAAATGCAGGAAGCTGACATTAAATTCCTGATTCAACAATCTGCACTTCGTAAAACCGAAACAAAATCGGAAGACATTGTTGCTTTAACAAAAAAAATAAAAGAAGCTAAAGATGTTCAAAACAAAGAAGTTGCCGATTTGGAAATTGCCGGTTATGCATCCCCCGATGGTTCAATCGAATTGAATACAAACTTGGCCGAAAAACGTCAGAAAGTTACTTCGGACTTTATCAATAAAGAGCTGAAAAAAATTAAGACTTCAGTTAGCGTTGACTCTAAATTTACTGCTGAAGACTGGGATGGCTTCCAAAAATTAATGGAAAGCTCAAACATTCAGGACAAACAGGTTATTTTGCGTGTACTGACAATGTACACCGATCCTGAACAACGCGAACGTGAAATCAAAAACCTGTCGGTTGCATTCAAAAGCATTGCCGATGAAATCCTTCCTCAACTCCGTCGTTCACGTTTGAAACTGACAGTTGACGTAACTGGTAAATCGGATGCCGAAATTGCTCAATTAGCCAATGAAGATGCTTCGAAACTTAGCGTGGAAGAATTGCTTTATGCAGCAACCCTTACCGAAAATCTTTCAGACAAGGCAGCCATTTATCAAAAAACTACCGAATTGTATGCCGGCGATGTTCGTGGATTCAACAATTTAGGCGCAGTTCAATACCAACAAGGAAATATCGATGCTGCTGCGGCTAATTTTGCAGCAGCTTTAAACATCGAGCCTAAATGTCCGAATGCAAATTACAATGCCGGTTTATGCGCTTTGGCAAAAGGCGACTTGGCAAACGCTGAAGTGTATTTTGGGAAATCTGCAGGAACAAGCGGAAACCTGAACAATGCATTGGGAACTGTTTATACCCTCAAAGGTGATTATGCAAAAGCTAAAACAACTTTTGGCTCAACAGCTACAAACAATGCCGCTTTGATGCAAATTCTCGATGGCAACTACAATGGTGCACGCGCAACATTAGATGCCGTTGCTCAACCGGATGCTTTAACTTCGTATCTTGGAGCTGTTATCGGTGCACGTACCAACAATCGTGATGCCGTTTATGGAAATCTTCGTAAAGCAGTAAGCCTCGACAGCGCATACAAAGCTAAAGCTGTAAACGATCTTGAATTCTCAAAATTCTTTACTGACGATACATTTATGTCGATAGTAAAATAATTAAGGCTGAATTTTATCCAAAAAAACCGGTGCATCCAATTGCATCGGTTTTTTTATGTCATTATGTCATACAAGTTGAAGTAGAAACCGTTTTCCCATTAACGGTATAAATTTTGTAAAACAATAAGATACCTGCGATAGGGATTTAAAATAATGTAGCTTGAATTTGATTATCTTTGCTGATTGTTTAGCTTATATTCGGCAAGTCGGATTCATTAATTTAATTATTACAAAAGCATGATCGAAAACGAACAAATAGTAAATGAAATTGTTGAAGGAATACAAGATAGAAAAGGTAAAGGAGTGGTTGTTGTGAATCTGACAAAGCTGAAAGAAGCTCCCTGTAGTTATTTTGTGATTTGTGAAGGCGATTCGAAT
>JALOBY010000038.1 GCA_023228045.1 Endomicrobiales bacterium
TTTCACAATTAAAGCATCAATATAGAAACCATCGTGGTCTTTCTGAAAATCATAAAATTAGTTACTTAAAATGGTTTTGCTACTTCAAAACTATCAAAAATAGCAACACTTTTTGAGTATTATGCCCGCAATGACACAAATTTTATCTTTGAATTTTAAGTTTTCCCCAGGGTTTACCACAAAACTCGCTCTCGGTACAAATGCTCTGCACGCAAGATGGACCTGCGCCTTCAAACAATAAAGGTGCGACGGATTTAGCAAGGTTTAACATTTGGCAAGCCATAGCACGAATTTCCCACTGGGCGCGGTTGCAGCAACGCAACTCAAAAAAGTGGCGCAGTTCTCTAACATTCATTGTAAGCACTATTTTTGTTGCCGCGGCATTTGGCAAAATATATCTTGCATCTTCTGCAAGTACGCCATTTGCGAGCATTTTATCGTATATTTTTTTAATATTTTTAATTTCTTTTTTGTACTCGGCAAGCAACTCTTTTTTATTTTTTATTGCCGGCGGTATAACACATTCAAGTTCGCCTTTTACTTTTACATAACGCTGGCTTTGCACTGAAAAAGACGCAATTCTATGCCTTGTTAACTGTGCCAAAAGCGCTCGCGATACGCCTTCTATGCCAAAAGTAAATGAAGCATGCTCCAACACCGAGTAATGGCCTGAAGAAATTACCCGTGCAAGCAGGTCTTTTACTTTTACTGGAACAAGTTTTGTGTTTAGCTCATCTATTGAAACGCTGGAGTAGCAAAGGCGTGCGGCAAGGGCACAAGTTTTTTCTGGTTCTGGGGTATGTTTTAAAAGTTTTACAAGCATTTTATTTTACCGGAATATATCGTATAGTTTACTTTTCTTTGTAATAATCTTGCAACGACTGTACTGACCAGTCGTGATTTTTTTGCGATTTTATGCCTTCTATGGTTGCGCGCGCGGCAGCAAGAGTGGTAACAATTGGCACATTGTAAATTGCGGAAGTTCTTCTTATATGGTATCCATCGGCACGCGACTTTTTACCCGATGGGGTATTTATTACAAGCGATACCTCGCGATTTTTTATTATGTCTACAACATTTGGGCGGCCTTCGGCTATTTTGTGAACAAGTTTTATTGGCAAATTTTGGTCGCGGAAAAACTCTGCAGTATGGCTTGTGGCATATATTTCAAAACCTAAAGTTATTAGTTCTTTTACAATTGAAATTGCATCTGATTTTATGCCTTGCCCTAAGCTGACAAGCACGGCACCAGATTTTGGAAGAATTGAGCCGGAGGCAATTTCTGCTTTTGCAAACGCTCTGCCAAAGTCGGAATCTATTCCCATAACTTCGCCGGTGCTTTTCATTTCAGGCCCGAGAACAAAGTCAACATTATTAAACCTGGTCCATGGCAGAACAACTTCTTTTACCGATACCCACTTTAATTTAGGCGGTGAGTTTAATATTTCTTCTTTGCTAAAAAGTTTGCTAAGAGGCTTGCCCACCATAACCTTTGCGGCAAGTTTTGCAAGCGCCACGCCGCTGGCTTTTGAAACATAAGGGATAGTTCTTGAGGCTCGCGGATTGGCCTCTAAAATATAGACCACGCCATCTTTTACCGCAAACTGTATATTTAATAGGCCTTTAACTTCCAACGCAATGGCCAGCTCTCTTGTATATTTTTTTATTGTTTCAACAACTCTCTCAGAAAGTGTGTTATGCGGCATTACACAGGCAGAGTCACCAGAATGTATGCCGGCCTCTTCAATGTGTTCCATTACACCCGCGATATAAACATCTTTCCCGTCTGAAAGCGCGTCAACATCTACCTCTATGGCATTATCTAAAAACTTATCTATTAAAATTGGCTTACCCGGGCTTACATTGGTGGCATTGCTCATATATTCTATAAGCGATGGTTCATCATAAACAATTTGCATTCCCCGGCCGCCAAGTACATAAGATGGGCGCACCATTACCGGATAAGTTATTTTTTCGGCTACCTTTATTGCTTCTTGCGTGCTTAGCACCGTGCCAGATTGCGCCTGAGGTATTTTAAGACGGTCTAAAATTTTGCTAAAGCGTTTGCGGTCTTCGGCAATATCTATGGACTTTGGCGAAGTGCCAAGTATGTTTACACCGGCCTTGCTTAAAACTTCAGTTAAGTTAAGTGGTGTTTGCCCGCCAAACTGCACCAATACACCGTATGGCTTTTCTTTGTCTATTATGTTTAACACATCTTCTTGTGTGAGAGGTTCAAAATAAAGCTTGTCTGCAATGTCGTAATCGGTTGAAACGGTTTCGGGGTTACAGTTTACCATTATGGTTTCATAACCCTCTTCCTTTAGGGCAAGCACCGCGTGAACACAACAGTAATCAAACTCTATGCCCTGGCCGATACGGTTTGGGCCTGAGCCAAGTATCATTATTTTCTTTTTGCGGTCTTTTGCAACTTCGTCTTCATCTTGATATGTGGAGTAATAATATGGTGTGAATGCCTCAAACTCGCCTGCGCAAGTGTCTACAAGTTTGTAAGACGGCTTTATGCCGAGCTCAAATCTTAATTGAGCAATTTTCTCGGGCTTCTGGCCATTTAAGAAAGCTATTTGTTTATCGGAAAAACCATATTGTTTTGCTTTGTAAAGCGCTTCTTTTTGCGCTTTGCCTTTAAGTTTTTTTATTTTTGCAACTTCAGGTTCCATATCAACTATTTCTTTAATCTGCTGCAAGAACCATGGGTCTATTTTTGACATCTCAAATATTTCTTGTATCGGAAAGCCAAGCTTTAAGGCATGGCCAACATAAAATAACCGTTCGCAATTTGGTGCGCTAAGTTTAGCGCGAACCTCTTCTGTAACACCTTGGAGGTCTTCGCCGTGTTTAAGAAGTTTGTCAATATCTTTTAGAGGGCCTTTGCCGTCGGCATTTAAGCCGGCGCGCCCTGTTTCAAGGCCTCGTATGGCTTTTTGCAACGCCTCTTTAAATGTTCCGCCAAGCGCCATAACCTCGCCAACAGATTTCATTGCGGTATTTAGTGTTTGATCGGCGCCAGAAAATTTTTCAAACGCGAAACGAGGAATTTTTACAACACAATAATCTATGGTTGGCTCAAAAGATGCCGGTGTTTTTTGGGTTATATCATTGGGTATTTCGTCTAAGTGGTAACCTACCGCAAGCAAACTTGCTATTTTTGCAATTGGAAACCCGGTGGCCTTTGAAGCAAGCGCCGAAGAACGGCTAACGCGCGGATTCATTTCTATAACTACTATTTTGCCATTTTTTGGGTTTAGGGCAAACTGAATATTTGAGCCGCCCGTATCTACACCAATTGCTCTTATAACTTTAAATGCTTGATCACGCATTTCCTGATATTCTTTATCGCTAAGCGTTTGGGCCGGAGCTACAGTAATTGAATCGCCGGTGTGCACTCCCATAGAGTCAAAATTTTCAATAGAACAAATTACTACGCAGTTATCGGCGCTGTCGCGCATTACTTCAAGCTCATACTCTTTCCAGCCAAGCACCGACTCTTCA
>JALOBY010000039.1 GCA_023228045.1 Endomicrobiales bacterium
GGCTCAATATTTACCTCCCGCAGAATTACCTGATGCTGAATATCCACTTTTATTATCAACTGGGCGTTGTTATTTTCATTACCATACTGGCACAATGACGAGGCGCACTAGGTTGCTTGAGCGCGAAGAACATTTCCCATATGTTGAAATTAACTTTGTTGATGCAATAGAGTTGAACATTCGTGATCGCGAATGGGTGGAGCTTGAAACTCGGCGCGGGAAAGTAAAAGTAATGGCGCGAGTAACAAAAGCTATAGCAAAAGGCGTATTATTTATGCCGTTTCATTTTGCGGAAGCTCCAGCAAATGCGTTAACGATAAATGCCCGCGATGCAATTGCACAAATTCCAGAATATAAAATTTGTGCGGCACGCATTATTAAAATTATTATTTAATTAACTAAAATGAAAATCATGAAAGCATATACTGAAAATGAATTACGCATATTTTTTAAGAGTTTAACTGCTGATTATTCTGTGCAAGTACCGGTTAAATTGCATGATGGTACGCGCACTCTCGGGGAGTTAGATTCAGGGGATTTAGCATTGGCTGGTGGCGCTCTGCCAATGAAACCAACCAGTGTTTTTGCGCCATATCAAGAAGTTATTTTAACTTTCAAAGAAAAGAAAATTGAAGCAACAAAAGAAGCGCAGCCGATATTCGTTGTGGGTTTTACCGCGGAAGATGCAGACTGTTTAGAATATATTGATAAATTTTATAGTAAAGATTACGTGGATTTCCCATATTTCAATAAACGCCAAAATGCTGTGGTGGTATGTGTCACTGGTAAGTGCGGCGCTGCTGGCGAATTATTAAAAATTGCAAATGGCAAATGTGATTTCGAATTAATTGCACTTGGTAACAGTGAATATATTCCTGTTGCTTATTCTGATACCGGGAAAAATTTAGTGGCAAAAATTTCTGGTGGCAAAGAAGTTTCTTGTGACGCCCTAGATAAATTAAAAAGCGCAGCAGAAAAATTATCTCAAGAAGATACCGAGATGTTACAAAAAGTTTCTGCATTAATTTTAGCAAATAAAGTTCCAGATGAGTTTTGGCAGACGATTTCAGATCGCTGTATTTCTTGCACCGCATGCACTTTATGTTGCCCAACTTGTACTTGTTTTGATGTGTTTGATCGAAAGTCGCTTTTGCATAAAAATATCGAACGCGTGCGTCTGCGTGATTCATGTTTATTAGATGGCTTTATGCGTGAAGCGAGCGGGCATAACCCGATGGCAAAAGAATCTCAGCGCACGCGTCGCCGCATTCATCACAAGTTAGCCGCTGATGTTAAACGTAACGGAGTTATCACCTGCTTTTTGTGTGGCCGCTGCGATAAAGTTTGCCCAAGTAACATTGGCATCAAAAGCGTATGCCGCGAGCTTTTAAAATATGTGGGCGCGTAAGTCAAATGCTCGCAGTAGATTTTAACCGCAGGATTTAGGATAATTGAACACGCCACAAATATGCTGAAAAAAAGCCATAAAAATGCCGCAATAACATTAGTTATAATTCTTGGGATTGTCAGCTTTCTTGCTGACATGACAGTCGAAGGCGCAAAAAGTATCACTGGCGCATTTTTGGCATTACTTGGTGCAAATGCATTTATCGTTGGTATAGTTGCTGGCGCAGGTGAATTTGTTGGCTATGCGCTAAGATTATTTTCTGGATATCTTGTCGATAAAACCGCGAATTATTGGTTATTTACTTTTTTTGGTTATGCTTGCAATTTAATTGGTTTGCCGCTTCTTGCTTTCACTGGGAATTGGCGAACTGCCGCGTTCCTCATCATTCTTGAGCGCGTTGGCAAAGCTCTTCGCACTCCAGCACGCGATGCGATGCTTTCACACGCGAGCCACAGCATTGGCCGAGGTTTTGGTTTTGGCTTGCATCAAACTTTTGATCAGTTGGGCGCAATGCTTGGTCCGCTCATTGTAACTTTGGTGTTATTTTTAAAGGGGAGTTACCGTGATGGTTTTGCTATATTATTTATTCCCGGGTTTTTAGCAATCGTAGCTTTAATTGTTGCCAGCAGAATATATCCTACGCCACAAGATTTAGAAACTTCGCAAATTGCTTCACCAACGAAAAATCATACCAATGCTACATTTTGGATTTATTTATTAGCGAGCGCTTCACTTGCTGCAGGTTTTGCGGATTTTCCGATAATCGCCTATCACTTCGCAAAGCACGCAATTTTGAGTGCGACTTTGATTCCATTTTCATACGCAGTTGGTTTGGGCGTTAGCTCAGCTTCGGTATTATTTTTTGGCAAACTCTACGATCGGCTTGGTTACGTGGTGTTAATTATCACCACAGTTATCGCCGCATTTTTCCCAATTTTTGTTTTTTTCGGCGGCACTGCGCTCGCTTTTTTTGGCATGTTTTTATGGGGCATTGGCACCGGCGCGCAGAGCTCGCTTTTAAAAGCAATTATCGGTGATATTATCCCTAAAGAAAAACGCGGGCGCGCCTATGGCATATATAATGCTTGTTTTGGCCTGGCCTGTTTTATCGGCAGCGCCTTGATGGGATTTTTATATGATATCTCACTTTTTTGGCTCGTCGTATTTTCAATATTTATGCAATTCTTATCGGTCATAATTTTTCTCGTCGCCGGAATCCGCCGCGCAAAATAAAATTTTTTTACCTCAAGAAGCTTTGTATTCGGATGCACTGTTTGTGGCAGCTGCTTGTTGCATTTCAGCGTCGCTAATATTGTAAGGGTTAAAGCCATGTCGTAACTTTTGAGTCCAAGATAAGGTATCGTACAGATTTTCTTGAGCTGCCTCTTTATTGTATAAGATAATTGCACGTTGATTTGTTTCAGATAACTGTTTTAAAATTTCACTTGTAAATTTCCCCATCGGTTGGTTATCTCCAGCCAAATTCATTTCATTAGTTCCTGTGATTTGATCTAAAATTTTATCTAAAGAAATAGATATTTCTTTGGCATTAATATCGTGCAAATGATCAAAGCGATTTAGTGTTCTTAAAAGCGTGTCATCGATTATTGTATGTAATTGTCTTGTTGTGGCAGAATTAGGCCCAAATTCTTTTGCAATCTGAGTATTAAATCTTTCAAGTATTGCTTTGCTTTCATCTAATAATTCATTGGGGTTAACTTTCTCTTCTTTTTTGCTCGAGGCGCTTTGGGATCCTGCAGCGGGTAATGAAGAAAGTACACGCGCATCAGAAGATAAAGGTGTATGTGAAACCTTGAGTTCTTCTTCCTGTTTCTCCTCTTCTGCTTTTTCCTCTTTCTCGACCTCATTACTTAAAAGTTC
>JALOBY010000040.1 GCA_023228045.1 Endomicrobiales bacterium
TGGAGATCACAAAAAAACAGGTGCGCATAATTATTGAAAATTTTCAGGCAAAAAATATTTCTAGCCCGCTAAATATTACGCTTGGACAAGGAATTTCTCGCGGCGAAAAAATGGATTTTATCATTCAAAAATCGGTTGAACTTGGGGTGCATACAATTGCCCCAATAGTTACCGAAAGATCAAGCTTCAAATTATCTGATGAGCGTCAAACAAATAAGCTTCGTCATTGGCAAAGCATTGCGATTCACGCTTCTGAGCAATCTGGGCGCTGCGATATTGCACAAATTTCAACTATACAGCCACTGGCAACTTGGCTGAATTCGCAGCGCGGCTTGTGTCTGGTGCTTGATCCAAACGCACGTAACAATCTGAAACATGCTCTGGAACAATCCAAACAAAATAATAAAATCGATGCCATAACACTTTTGATCGGGCCAGAAGGCGGGTTAAGCGCAGATGAAATTCAACTTGCAGTAAAATATAACTTCCGGCCAATAAAATTTGGCCCAAGAATATTACGCACTGAAACCGCGGGTTTGGCTATTGTTAGCGTGTTGCAATATCTATTGGGGGATGTTGCGTAATGCATTTTTATTTTCCTTTGCCTTCCTTGAAATGCCTGCGGCAGACAGCGATATAGCGCTCATTTCCACCAACTTCAACTTGAGCCCCCTCCCGGACGGCGTTCCCAAATTCATCAATGCGCATATTCATAGTAGCTTTTTTGCCACAATGACAAATAGTTTTAATTTCGATCAGTTGATCGGCTAAACCCAGTAAATATTTGCTACCTTCAAATAACTCACCCATAAAATCGGTGCGTAAACCATAAGCTAATACCGGGATATTAATTTCATCGGTAATTTCTGCCAATTGCAATACTTGGGCTTTATTTAAAAACTGTGCTTCATCAACTAACACACACTTAATATTTGCATTTTTGGCGCAAGCATTTTTAGCGTAAGTAAATATATTAAAATCACTATCAAAAGGAATGGAATCAGCTTGCAAGCCAATCCTTGAGGCAACTTTATTTTTGCCATAGCGTGTATCAAATGCTGGGGCAAATAGCAGAGTATCCATGCCGCGCTCATTATAGTTGTAACTTGATTGCAACAAAACCGTGCTCTTGCCAGCATTCATAGCTGAATAATAAAAATGTAGTTTGGCCAATTTCAGTCTCCTTGATAAAATGATAAGATAATAAGGTTAGTGGATATTTTAACGTAACAAATTATCGTTACAAGGAGTTAGTATGGATATTTTTTTAAAAACAGTGGCAATTGCTGCTGTTTCAATATTATGGTCCAATTTAACAATCGCTGCCGCGTCACATCCAACTATACAACCACAGCCAAATCAAACTATTAATGCTCCGGCTATTACAAATAACGGTTCTGATTTTAAAATACCGCCTGAAGAACGTATTTGCCCAGAATCGAGCGCATTAGTCAGAGATGGTTTATGGTGGTCGGCTAACAATAAAACATGGAAATCTTATACTCAATCATTTGCAAAAAATATTAAAGATTTTATCGGCGCTCAATGGGCTGGCGTGGTTGTTGGAAAAATTATTTGTTTATACTCTGGTGATGTGGCAACTGAATTCCCGGTTGCTTTAGAGCAGGTTACTTCGCTGCCAGTTCTAGAGCCAAAAGGCGTTGGTTGGAGCGCTCTTACTGACGGGCATAAATTTTGTAAATCATCTAATATTGCAGACTGTAAATTTATGGTGCAGCCAGAAGAAAACGTTACTGATGTTTATAAACAAATTGAATATACTGGCAAAAAAACTAACAATAACTACAATAACTAATTTAAATTAATAGGAATATGCTAATGGAAAATAAAACCAAAAGTACCTGGTTAGTGTTATTTATCATAATACTTTTATTTGTTGCTGGAGTATCTGGTTATGTTTGGTATCAAGCAAATCAACAAACACCTGCGCAACCTCAAACAACAACTTATAACCAACTACAAGCAAAAGTAAACCAGCAGCAATTAGAAATTCAAACCTTACAAAATATGCTGCAAAAAACTACAACAGCAAGTATGCAGCAATCTACGGAAGTAAAGTTAATTGAAATCGAATATCTAATGCACATGGCTAACTTAATTCTCGAAACTAGCCAAAACCTAAAAGATGCTGAAAAGTTTTTATTGTTAGCTAAAGAATATGCTGCTGCTCCTGAATTTACTATGCTGCATTCTGCTTTAACAAAAGATATTTTGTCTGTACAAAATACTCCAAGTGTTGATATTGAAGGTGCGATGTTGCGCCTTGAAATTGCAACCAAACAGGTGACAAATCTGACTTTATTCCCAGAAAAAACTCTCGACAACAAAAATACTTGCAATAACACTGTCACTTCTCCCGCAAATAATTTAACGCAAAACATTTGGCAAAAATCATTACATAATGTTAAAAATGCACTGGCGCGTCTTGTTGTTATCCGTCATCAAGCGGTCGAACCTTTACCAGACCCAAATCAAATTAATATCATTAAAATAAATATCCAAACTAAATTACAAGAAGCAGAATGGGCACTCTTACATAAACAAAATCGGCTATATAAAGCTGCGCTTTTGCAAGCAATTGACTGGGTTAAGCGCTATTTTGCTACGAGCAATCAAACTCAAATGCTCTTAAATAACTTACAGGAATTGCGCGGCCTTGATCTTGAAATACAATTACCAACATTAGTTGCTTCATTTGCAGCATTGCATAATGTAACTCAAGATTTAAGCAGACAACAAACGGCTGAGACTAAACAGCCCACACAAACTACCGCGCCATCAACAACAACACCCGCGCCTACGCCTGCACCTGTGCCCACGCCTACACCGTCAGAACAAGGAGCCAAACTGTTATGAAGCGCCTACTCTTTTATTTAATAATTTTTTTAATCGCAGTTTGGATTGGTGTAATTATGCATCGCGATGCCGGCTATTTATTAATTTCTTATGATCACTGGAGCCTTGAAACTTCATTATGGTTTGCGATTATTGCTGTTTTATGCGGTTTTTTTGGGTTTTATTTTTTATTGCGCTTTGGCAGCACAATCCACATGGCGATAAAACATATTGCGAAAAAATTTGCAAATCGTCGAGAACGCCTGGCACGTAAAAATACTATTATTGGGCTCGTGGATTACATTTCTGGAAATTGGATCAGTGCAGAAAAAAAATTATCACGGACCGCAAAATTTAGTGATATGCCATTAATCAATTATCTTGCAGCAGCTGCATCTGCACAAAAACAGCATTGTATTGAAAGGCG
>JALOBY010000041.1 GCA_023228045.1 Endomicrobiales bacterium
AAATAAAAAAATCTCAAGGTGAATTAACTTTAGCTTTAATTAAAAACCCAGATATTCTTGCAGAAGTTGCAAAAATTTCTGCCAATGCAAAAAAGCCTTTTATTGTAGGCTTTGCTGCAGAAACAGAAAATTTATCCACAAATTCCTTAAAAAAACTGCAACAAAAAAATTTAGACATGGTCGTTGCAAATTTGGTTGGTGAGAATTTAGGTTTTGGGAATGTTGAAAGCGAGTTATTAGTTTTACAAAAAAATGCGGCGCCGATTGAGCTTGCGCGCGCAACAAAAACTTCACTCGCCTCAAGGTTAATTGAGATTATTGCAGAAGCTCACACGGCGCGTGAAAATAAAAAATAGGCAGGAATTGTGCGTAATTTTTAGTTAACTGATCTAGATAAATGCGAGTAATTTGATTTTGGTATTACATTAATTGTTACACATAAACCAGCGCGATTAACAATATCTTGGAGTGCCAATTGAATAAATTGTTCTGAAGAATAGCCGAGTTTTTTTGCATAGTTGGCTGCAAGCTTCGGACTGATGCATTTGCGATTATGCTCTAAATCGCATAAGTGTTGTTTTGAAATTCCAAGCATTTCTGCAAATTTAATTTGCGGAATTTCTTCGCCCTCCCGAATTGCACACAAAAGTTTTCCGAGCGTCAATTTATTTTTGGTGATTTTTTCCAAAGTTTTTAGTGTATCTGCAGTAATTTTGCTTTTAATACTCATGTTTTGTTACCTCGACAATCTTTACAAAGTGTATGCAATTATCTTCTGCTATAATGTACACAGCTCGATAAGCTTTGCTCAAACGAATTGAGCGTTGCCCAGCTCTTTTGCCTTGTAATGGCTCATCATGAAACCCGATAACCTACGCACCTCTCTTAACCCGCGAGCGCCAACATCACTAACCCAAGCCTGTAACTTTATTGCTACATGCTCTGGGACTTTTTCTAGATTTTTTACTGCGCGCTCAGACAGACAAACTGCATAAATATCGGTCATTAATATAGTACACTATTATTGTGAATTTTTCAATACAATCATATCGATTAGTGGGATTGCACTAACAGGAATTAACAGAAATTTTGAAATGAATTCTAAGAAACCGCAATACAGTAAAAAATACGGTATGAATTTGCAATTTTAAATCATGCGCAAAGTTTGTTCGGCAATCATTAGCTCTTCATCGGTTGGGATGACATGCAAAAATAATTTGCTTTCGGGGCGGTGAATGGTTGCAGCGTTTTTTGCATTTTTTTCTACATCAATTTTGGCACCGAGCCACTCTAAGCGCATGCAAATTTTTTCACGAATTTGCGGGGAATTTTCGCCAATACCTGCAGTAAAAATAATGCCATCAATACCTTGTAATTCTGCAGCCAAAGAGGCAATCCAACTGCATGAGCGATATACAAATAAATCGATAGCTAATTTTGCATCTTTGCTATCTGAAGCGAACAATTCGCGCATATCTGAGCTAACCCCAGAAACACCTAATAATCCAGACTCTTTGTAGAGAAGCTGCGATAGTTCTTCATAACCGAGCCCATAGTTTTTCATTAAATATAAAATTGCGCCTGGATCAAAATTGCCGCAACGCGTGCCCATTGGTAAACCGTCTAATACTGAAAAACCAAAGGTATTTGCAAGGCTTTTTTTATTATGTACCGCACACATGCTTGCGCCCTGCCCTAAATGCGCAATGATAACTTTGCCGTTTGTCTTTTCTTTTGGTAGATATTTATCAAACTGTGAAACTATATACTCATAAGAAAGCCCATGAAAACCGTAGCGAATTAAACCTGCGTCGCGGTATTTTTTTGGAATTGCAAAGAGCCGAGTTAAATCATTGCAGGTAAAATGAAATGATGTATCAAAACAGGCGATTTGTTTCAGGGTGGGGAATTTTTTGGTGAATACTTCGATGCCACGCAAATTGAATGGCTGGTGCAGAGGTGCAAGCGGCTCAAGTGTTGATAAATAATCAACTATTTCTGGTGTAACTATGACTGGATGTTGATATTTTAAAGCTCCATGCACCACACGATGGCCGGCTGCAACAACCGTAACGTTGTATTCTTTCAATAATTCTAATATTTTATAAATTGCGAGCTCATACGGGTCAACGTCAGCAGAAGTTAAATTTATATCAGCATCAAATTTAATTGCTCCGGCGTAATCTTTGATGCGTAGATGTGGATTGGTGGTGATGCGTTCCACTAATCCGCTATGAGTTTTACAAAGCGCCGCATCTTTAATAGTAAAAACCGCAAACTTCATGCTGGAAGAGCCGGCATTGATGGTAATAATTGATCGCATAAAAAATCTCGAATAATTTGTTAGAATTGGTGCAGATGTTAATTCTTTCTCAACGAAATCTCTAGCAAAAAAATATATTATTAAAGCAGCTGTTCCCGCAATTATTTATTATTTACAAACAATGCGTTATCAAAAAACCTCGCACAATGGGGATTTGTTAAGATTAAGAATCGCGATTCTTCCCACAAAACTCGCAAGCGCGAATTTATTTCGCGCGCCGCATCAAAACAAGAAAACAATTACCGCTAAAACTTAGCGGGAATTGCTGTTATTAAGGTTTTATTAAATGAACCAATTTTAAATTGCTGAAAATTGTGAAAAGGAGTAAATTAGCGCACAAATATTCAGCGCTAATATCCAGACAACAACCAGTGTTAATAAACGACTCAATGGGGGAACAAAATGTTAAACGAAAAAAATACCAAAAACTTGCGTCAAGAGTTTAAAGATTCACTGAGCACATGGCACGAAGCAATCAACCCAGCACAACTCCATTATGCTGATGTAATCAAAAAGAGCTGGAAAAACACTACCTACGTTGTGCGAAATTTACCCTTTGCGCCAGAAAAGCTGGTTGTTTGCCCACCGCATTCAATTTTAAATATGGCACCAAACCAACAACATCGCACTGATTATGCGAGTGGCGTTTTTGAGGGCCTAAGCGCCGAGCCACAACTTGATGCTGCTGGCAAAATTAAAGATATTAGCGTTGTGTTACTGATGCCAAGAATGCAAAGGCTTATGCGATCAATGCG
>JALOBY010000042.1 GCA_023228045.1 Endomicrobiales bacterium
TGTAGCGGCGTATCCTGTGTTTTTTGAAACAACCAAGCTTCCGCTTGAAATTGTAAGACCTGTTGTGGCAACGTCAGCCGATGGGAAGTCAATAATTTCAGAGGAGCTTTGTCCTTGAGCATTATTGTAGCTTGAGCTGTATTTTACAGTTGCAAGAATTGTACCATCGGTATAGCTTAAATTGCTTGCGTTTTGCAAATCAGCTCTAACTTCCAATGTGCTGTCTTGTCCAGCTGGGATAATCATTTGCGAACCCAATGTAAACGACATAACTGTACCTGCTTGCATTTGAGCGTCTGTCCAGTTTGTCTGAGTACCAACTTGTGAACCATTGAAGTACAATGTTACATTGTTTAATCCGCAAGTTCCGCTTGAATATGTTCCAGATGAATCAGTAACACAATCATTTCCACTTGATGCAGATGTATCTGTTGTGCTCTTTATCAAAGGAACAACATATAATGTGTTGACTTTTACGTCTTCACCATATCCATGGACTGTGTATTTACCAATTACAGCATTTGTTTGGCCAGCTGTAATGCTTGTGTAACCACTGAATGTTGGATCAACAACAAGTGTTGATGAACCTGTTAAAATTGAAACTGTTGTTCCAGAATCAGCTACGAAAGCTGTGGATGAAGCAGATTCAATAGCCAAGTTAACTCCAACTTGAGAGTCATACAAAACTACATCAGCTGCTTGCTGAACTGACAATTGAACTGTTCTGTTTGCTCCTGTGACAATGTCTGCTCTTACATCAATTGTGTGAGTCCCAGTTGTCAAGTTAATAGGTGTTGCAAAGTTAAACATTGCATAGTTTGAACCTTGTATAGGTGCAACTGTTGCAATAACTCCAGAATCAACGCCGTCAACAAACAATTTAATGTTTGCCAAAGCATTTGTTGGAGCAGAACCAATTATCTTAAAGTTCATTCCCTTTAACTGAATGGTTCTTGTGTTAACTTGAATTGTGTCTGACCACATTGTGTATTGTGTTGTGCCAGCATTTACGCTTGCTGTTGAGCTGGCTGTGTTTGTGGTCATGTAAGCTGTAGCTGCGCTTCCAGTTACAATTGAAAAAGTGTTACCTTGGACATTTGCAACTTCTGCTGTGCCATTTGCTGTGTATCCTGTCAAAGCAACTGCAACTGAAGATGCATATGTTACTGCATTTGAAGCTGTGTCAACTTTTACAGAAATAACTTTTGAACCACTTACAGCAATGTTTAATCCATTCATTGTAAGGGTTCCGCTAGCATTGAAGGAGTATCCGTCTGTTAAACGGGTTGCTCCATCATACAAGTAAACGTTTGAAAGGGTATTTTGTGTTGAAATACCAGTTCTTTGCAATGTCACAGAAGTAACTGTGCCTGTGCCTGCAAAATTAATGTGCAGCACATCTGCTGTTGCTTGTGAATTGATAAGAGACCCGGCTGCTGGATTGTCAAAAGACAATGTCGCTGAAACTGGGCCTGTTGGAATTACGACTACTGGAGGTGTTACGCCGCCAGGTGTTCCGATAAGGGCGTTTAATGCGCCTCTTGTTAATGGGCCAACCTGATTTGCAGGTGTCCATCCTTTGGCTGCCTGGAATGCTTTAACAGCTGCTAAGGTTATTGGACCAAAGTAGGATGTTTCCATTCCCGGTGAGCCTGCTCCTGTTGCTGCAAGTGTAAACCCATTGGTGTTCAAAAGGACCTGTAAACATTTTACATCTGATCCTGTTGCGCCAACTGTTAGGTTGCGGGTAAATGTAACTCCGGCGCAAGCGACGTTGCCAGTTGGAACTGGTGTGGCGCCACTGCCATTTTGCAATGCAACTAATTGGGCTTGCAATGCGGCTATTTGAGCCAACAAGTCATCAATTGTTGTAGCTTGAGTTACTGCAGGAGCAACTACTGCAACCAAAGCCAAAGCGACTATGGTTGTTATAATTGTTCTTTTTATACTCATTTTTGTGTGTTTTTTGTTCACCCGGTTAAATAAATTTGCCTCGCAAATTTAGCGCGAGGCGCTATTTAACTGGGTAAATTAATTAATTTTTTTTATTTCTCATCGGTCGACCTTATTAACTCATTGTTTTACGTACTAACAACGAATTAGCGATTTATCAAATGTTTAATTTATGTACGTAATCGTTATTTGTTTATTTATTTATTAGTAATATTTTTTCCAGCGCATCAGAATATTTTCCTTGTTCGCACAAATCTTGAGCTTCTACTAATGTTATTTTCTGTTCATCTGTTAAGGTTGTTTTTTCTAAATCCGCAATTTGGTTTTCAACTACAATTTGGTACAAATCTTTTACATCCTGATTTTTTGTTAAGTCTGTTCCAGGAACATTGGCCAATGTTTTTAAGCTGTCTGCAATTTCTGCCAAAGTTTTTGGGTCATTCACCGGATTATCTTTTATGCTTTTTGCCAAATCCTTTGCGTTTAAGCTAATCTCACTTATCACAGAGGGAATATTATTTTTTTTGCCATCTTTTGCAACTTGCGCCAAATCATTTATCCTGCTGTTTAGATTTGCAACATTTTGCTGTAATCCCGTTTGTCCGGTTAAAGATGCCTGCGATTGCTCGGCTAATTTTTTAACCGGAAACAGCAAATCGCCAGGCACTGTGTTTCCAGCAAATCCAACCAAGCCAACAAAAATAAAAACCAATACCGCAAAAGAATAAGCAAATTTTCGTGAGAAAATTTGTCCTGAGCAAAGTCGAAGGACCGTATCCATAAACTTTGCAAATCTTGCCGGCTGTGCAACAATTTCTGTTTTCTCTACCAAAATTTGTGATTTAAGCAAAGAAGCCCATTCTTCTCTGGGTTTAATTTCCTTTAGCAACTGCAGTTTTGAGATTAATTGCTTTTCTGTTATTTTTGGCATTTTGCTTGCCTCGCCATAAAGGCGGGGCTGTATATAAGTATGACGCAAAACTTTGAAATTTGTTACACTTCTTGGATTTTGTCTTTAAGGTCTTTTAGTCCTCTATGCAATATAACCCTAACTGTTCCAGCTGGTTTTCCCAG